>PWMM01000209.1 GCA_003558195.1 Syntrophomonadaceae bacterium | reverse complement strand
GGTTGTTCGCTGACAATTATTACTATTTTGTCAGGACTGGTACTTTATTGTGCATTTTAGTTATTCACAGCAAAGCTTGACATTTATCATAGCATCTTAAAGCTCTCGTACATCTTCAGCAAGCCTTCCTGGAGGCTAACTGCAGGAGAAAAAGCAATTTCTGCCTTTGCCCGGCTGGTATCAGCAAAAGTATGAGGAGGATCACCAGCCTGAACCGGTTCGTACTTGACTCTGAAAGGTTTTTCGGCTAATTTTTCCAGGATTCCGAGCACCCCGTTAACTGAAATACGACTACCGCCCCCGATATTGTATACCCGGCCTGAAGCGCTTTTTGCAAGCGCCGCGGCAAGGTTCGCCGCTACGATATCATCAATGTAGGTAAAATCCCTGGTCTGCTCACCACTGCCGTAAATGACAATCTGCTCATCTTTAATGATCGCTTTAATAAAACGATGAAAAGCCATGTCGGGACGCTGGGCAGGCCCGTAAACAGTAAAATAGCGCAGGCTGACTGCAGGCACGGCAAAATTTTGATGATAAAGGTTACAAAGATGTTCCGCCGCCAGCTTGGTAACCCCGTAAGGTGACAGGGGCCGGGGCAGATCATCTTCATGCATGGGCAGCTTACCGGTATGGCCGTATACCGATGATGAAGAGGCGTAGACAAAACGTTCCGGCTTGCTGTTTTTGGCCCACTCTAAAAGGCGCTGGGTAGCAAGAACATTATGCCTGGTGTAGTGGCTAAACTCTTTCCCCCAGCTGGCCCGCACCCCGGCCTGCGCAGCCTGGTGGAAAACAATATCAACCTTGTTTACGCTATTTCTTGCCAGATCTGCTAAATCCATTTCAAGCAGTTTAAAACCCTCAATTTCCAACAGGGGGGCAACATTGTTTTTTTTAACCTGGCGATCATAATAATCGGTAAAACAATCAATGCCGGTTACCTGGCAGCCAAGTTCCAGCAGCCGCCTGGATAAATGCGAACCTATAAAGCCGGCCGCCCCGGTTACCAGGCAGTGCTTGCCGCTCAGCCCAGCATGAAAATCATAACTTTTAGCCCCGGTTTCTAAAGGACTGTGATCAGTTTCGGTTTGCTTTGAACTCAATAGCAATTCCTCCTGTGCATTACGCTAAGGTAATCAAAAGCAATTATCCAGCATAAACCATTAACTGTACCGGATTGCACCGCTTGATCCCCTTGAAAACAGTAAAAAAAGGCGTTCCCAGCTCGTTCTTGAAGGGTTACTTTAAGAATCTTATTCTTTAGCAGTTAGCCTGGCCTGACCCGGTTAAAAGCATGCCAAAGCCTAAAATAATAACCCGGTGAGCACCCGATTCTTACCGCCGGCCATGATCAACGAGCTCTGCTAGCGCTTCTTCCTTACTATCCTGGTCAAGAGTCAGGTAGAAGTTATCACCCTCAGAGGCAGCAAAATATTCACCCTGCAAAGAAAAGTCATAGATAGCATCTGCTTCTAAGCGCTCAGCGGCAAATAGAGCCAGGGCCGTGATCTGGTTAAAGTTCAAATCGGTCCGGACATGTTCACGGTAAGCAGCATAAGTGGGAATAACATAGCGGAAGAGTCCCACTTCCTGGAAATACTCAAAAGTAGCAAACAGCAACCCTTTTTGACGCTCCATGCGGTTTAAATCATCCCTGGCATCCTCTTCCCGGTAGGTCAGGTAAGTGAGGTAACCCCGGCCATCTAACATCTGGGGACCGGCCTGTAAAGATTCCTGGGGAGTGGGGCCGACCATGTCATTCTCCACTTCATAATAAACCCCGCCCAGGGAGTCAATCAATTGTTGCAACCCCTGTATATCCATTGCCACGTAATAATGCAGTTCGATTCCCTCTAAGAGCTTGCTGATGGTATCAACGGCATAACGCATTCCCTCTTCATGCTGCTGTGAGAGGTCTTGTTCTTCGCCGGCTGCTTCAAAACCGTAGCTGTAAGATTGGCGAACCCGGTCTTTTTCAGCAGTGTGCGCAATTTGCACGTAAGTATCGCGAGGCACAGCTAGAAGTGCAACTGAGTCACGGTCAAAATTTAAGGACGCAATTAAAATTGTGTCTACATAATAAACTTCCCCGAAAGTGTTGTCTTCCCTGCGGTTGTGCAACCCCAGTATGGCAACATTAACCAGGCGCTCATCAAAATGGGCTTCAATTTCACCCCTGTTGCCAAAATCATGCCGGAATAACGAAGCCGGATTGTAATAAACCTGGTAGACACCAGAAAAAATAATGGAGAAAGAAACCAGGATAATCGATAAAACAATCCCCAGGGAAATGTAGAGTCTCACTTTACTGGAAAGAGTGTTCATAACCGCTCCTACCTCTGCTTATCAGAATGATCTTATTCAGTGGCTCATTCTGCCGGTTGATCCGGCGCTTGAATTTCCTGATCAGTGCCGTCGGTCCCCTCTTCACCGTTACCGGGATCATCTTCTCCCTGGTGATCTCTTTGTTCCTCATCAAAAGGGTCTTCAGGTTCTTCAAAATCCTGATCCTGGTTTTGATGATCCTGGTCTGAGTGGTTCTCTGGCAAGCCTGAAACAGGCTCGTTAGCTTCATCTTCCTCTTCCTGATCGTTTCTAAAAAAACGGCTTCTTTCTTCTTCCCGCTGCAAGCGCTCCTGCTCTTTCACGTATTCAGGACTGTCCTCAAGCACGATGTGAGGCCATCTCTCTGCCCTAAAACCATAAACTTCCTTGATTATATCAAGCCGGTCATCCTGATCTAAAACCTGGTACCAAATCCCGTCTCTCGTCTGGCCTCTACCCGGTAAAACATAAAATTCTAGATCGTTTAAATTTAAATCACGGACAAAGTAGGCCAGGGAGGCAATCTGGGTATAGCTAAGATCTGTCTCTACGTAATCTTTATAGATACGGTAGGTAGCCGGTATATCGGTTAGTTTCCCTTCTTCGCGCAGGTAAATTAAAGTTTGTGTCAAAAGGCTGATCTGGCGATCAATGCGCCCGTAATCCTGTCCTGTCGCTTCATCGCGGTACTGCAGGTAACGCATGTAAGTCTTGCCGTCCATAATCTGCGGTCCTTCTGGTACCAGGACCCGGCCAATTTCCCAGTGCTTATCGTAAATGGTCTCTTCCACCTCGTAATAAACACCGCCCATCGCATCAACCAGCTCAATTACTGAATACATGTCTACAGCAATAAAGTAATGAATGGGAATATCGCCCAGGGTATGACTGATCGTATTAATGGCGTAATCGATCCCAACCTGGTGCGAATCGTCATCTTCTGCGAGACGGTAACCGATCATATAGGAGTGGTTTATCTTATCGTACATCCCACCCATGTTATAGATGGGAACATAAGCATCCCTGGTTATGCGCACAACCGACACTTCACCGGTGTTAAAATTAATCGATAAAACAGCGATCATGTCGGGACGAAAGATCTCTTCCCCCATTCTTTCCCGGCTCCAGCCGCGGTCAAAACCAAGCACCGCTATATTAACCATCCGGCCGGCAAAGGCTTCACTGAGTGCATAATCCTGTTCAAAATTTACATCATCCAGTAAGATGCGCTGCGGCTCCTGCACATCGCTGTAAAAGTTATAGCCATAACCAACTACTCCAATTAAAAATAACAGCAAGGCGCCGGTGACAGCCAGGATAATCTTCTTCAAACGGCGCTTTTGTTTTCTTCGCCTGCTCCCTCTGTTTCCATTACCGGCTTCTTCTCTATGATAATCTCCTTTTAGTTGATCGCGGCAGGGCCGCTCCTTAGAAGCATCATCGAGTTCAGCTTCCTTGCTATAGCTCCTGGAAGACTGGTTTTCTGCTGATGATCCCTGCGGTCCGTTGAAATGATCATTCTTTGGCTGCCCGGTATTTTCTAAACGATCTTTTTTCCGGTCATCGTCCCTATCTTTGACCATCAGCACCACCCTCCTTTTTAGGAAAATTACCTGCAGCAGGGTCAAACTATTGTTTTTTCCCCTTACTTCAGGTTTTCTTAAAGTGACACGACCTGCCGGTTACATGAACCTGCTTCAGCAAACTTCAGCAAGGCCGATTGATAAGGTTTAAAGATTAACAAAAATATTTTCCTGGACCCAAATTATAACATACAGGGAAGATTTTCAACCTTTTTGCCGCTTAAATAACATTGATCAGTCCAGAGGTAATCCCATTCCCCAAAGCGTCCCACCGATAAGATGCCCTTTTGTTCTAAATAATCCCTGACTAGTTTGCGTTTAGCCTGCATCCCCTTTTCAAAAACCACATTGGCATAGGGCAGGATACGACAATCGGTTACCGCCAGGTCTGAAACTTTAAAAAGGCCCATTTTTTCTGCTGACCCGGTAACGTGCTCAAGCAAAGCCTCGCTGGTCAATGGTAAAGGCTTATGCCGGGAAAAATAGATCTCAAACTGCAGCGAGCTGCAACCGGCCGGGGCATTATCGGGCGATTTGCGGTAAGGGGCATGGGCCCTGGCCGGCAAGATTTCCTGGTCGTAGATATAAAACCAGAGATGATCACCGGCCTGTGGGACCTTCAGACCAATGGAGACCAGGGCAATAGCAGTAGCCCACAGCTCCCCGGCTGCCTTAAGAACCCGAAGTGGCGCATTATCGATCATTTTTGTAATTTCAGGTAAGGGTAAGGAGCTGACCAGGTATTCAAAGTCTTCAAATGTTCCATCCCGGCACTCCACAACCCGGCGGGCAGGGTCAATCCTGACTACTTCTTTACCGGTTCTAAGCTCTAAGTCTTCCATCAGCGGCTCAAAAATAGCTTTAAAGCCGCCCCGGCGGGGATAATAAAATTCTGGCAAATAGTAGGTCAGGGGAGTAGCGTCAGTCATCGCCCCAAAAAGAACTTCTTCCAGGGAAGGGCGGTGGAGACGGTTGCCGATCCAGTCTGTGCTCAAACTTTCAGGCGGCACGGTCCAGTATTTCAAAGTATAGCGGGCCGGGTAGCGATCGGCAATTACCGTCCCGAATTGTTCATATAGCCAGGAGTGATAATTAGAATCAGCTCTCCGGGCCGGTCGTTCTATAAAGCTTTTAATCGCTTCCACCTTTTCCTCAACCGGCAACGGGTAAAGGTTATTTTGCACCGGATGTTTTAACCAGCGCCCCTGTTCATAATTATAGGCCTGCGGGCGGTGCGCAAGCAGGTCAGTTTTTTCAAGCAAAGCCGAGTAGGCTTCATTTTTACTAAAGGCAAAATGCACGGCGTGGTCAAAGCGAAACCCTGCTTTGTGAAAATGATCGCACAAGCCCCCGTAGCGATCTCTTTTCTCCAGTAACACGGTTTCTTTTCCGGCCTTCGCGGCATGGTAAGCCGCCGAGATTCCGGCCGCTCCGGCACCTAGCACTAAGATTTCGGCCATGTTAACCTCCCCAGCGCCTCCTTGCTCAAACCGCGGGCCGCTTCCCGGTTAAATAACGTCGGCACGGTTAAAAGCAGGATTCTAAAATCCATTAGCAGCGAATGATCGGAAACATAATAAAGATCATAGCGCAGCTTATCACGGGTATTGGTGGCATAATGGCCGGCCACCTGGGCCAGGCCCGTAATGCCCGGTTTAACTAAGTGGCGCAGGTTATATTCAGGCATTTCTTTTTGAAACTGGTCTACAAAATATGGTCTTTCCGGCCTGGGTCCCACAATACTCACGTCACCCCGTAGCACATTATAAAGCTGGGGTAATTCATCGAGCCGCGTCGACCGCAGCAACCGCCCGACAGGGGTAACCCGGTCATCTTCTTCAGTGGAAAAAACCGGTCCGCTTTTATCCTCGGCTCCGGTTATCATGGTGCGTAGTTTATAGAGTGTAAAAATACGGTTCCTGAAGCCAACCCTTTCCTGGGCAAAAATAACCGGCCCCGGCGAAGTCATTTTGATCAAAATGCTCAGTAATAGCAACAAGAGCAAAGCCGGAAGGGCCACCAAAAGGGCCAAGGTTAGATCAAAAAGACGTTTACTTAAGAGGCGGCTGAAAGTGATCTGCATATCCCGGCACTCCACCAGCGGGGTATCGTGCACCTGGGTAATCATGGCCCTGGTGAGAATAATTTCATAAAGATCCGGTATTATAAATACTTCCCGGTTACTATCAAAACAATCCCTGATCACCTTATTTTTAGCTTCCAACTCTAATGCACCGGTAATCATTACTGCATCCACCTGCGGCAGCCATTTGGGAAACTCATCAACCTGGTCCGGCCCGATCACCTT
>PWMM01000119.1 GCA_003558195.1 Syntrophomonadaceae bacterium | reverse complement strand
CTATGCAGATGGAAAGACCGTGATCGAAGAACCTTTCAAGAGCCGTAATCATACAGAACTGATGCTATCTTGTTTCGGGGCTGAGCCTGAAGTGGAAAATAACAAGGTTGCTATTAGTGGCGGTATTTCTTTAAAAAGCTCCCAGGTTATGGTTCCAGGTGATCTTTCAGCGGCTGCTTTCTTGATTGTCGCTGCAGCAATAATACCCGGATCGGAATTGCTTATAAAGGAAGTAGGGGTTAATGCCACCAGGAAAGGCATTATTGAAGTGCTTTTAAAGATGGGAGCTCATATTGAATTGCAAGATGAAAAGATTTGGGGTAAAGAACCGGTTGCCAACATTTATGTAAAAGGAGGAGCAAGGCTTAAAGGAGTAAATGTTGGTGGTGAAATGATTCCGCGCCTGATTGATGAGATACCTTCTTTAGCAGTGGCCGCATCGCTGGCGGAAGGAGAAACGAAAATCAGTGATGCTTCAGAATTAAGGATTAAAGAATCAGATCGTATTGCTACTTTAGCTGCACAGCTGAATAGGATGGGCGCTAGAATAGCAGAAACTGAAGATGGCATGATCATAAAAGGGACAGAAAGTCTGCAAGGAACTGATCTAGAAGCTTGTGGCGATCATCGCATTGCAATGGCTTTAGCTGTAGCGGGACTTGTTGCTAAAGGTGAAACAGCTATTTACGGGGCTGAAGTAATTAACATATCATTTCCCGGTTTTATGCAAACACTGCGTTCGCTGGTTGATAAATAACAGTCATAAAAAATTTGCCTCCAAGCTGTCCAGGTAGTGTTAGCTAAATTGACCTTAACCGCCGCTTATGCTAACATATGGTTGTTGTTTCCAGACTATGATCGCTATATAAGCTCGAAATAAATTGATTTAAGAATATTTCACCCGGGAGATAATAATGATTATACCGGTTTATAGTTACAGCCAATATCAAAAAAACCGCTCTTTTCCTTCAATTGTTGATTACACCAAAGAAAGAGAGCAGGTCCTGAAAATTATAGAAGAAGTTCGAACCAGGGGCGATAGGGCTCTAAAAAACTATACTTTTCAGTTTGATCAAGCCGATCTGGATCAGCTGGAAGTTGGAACTAAAGAACAAAAAGAGGCTGAAGACTCTGTTCCTGAAGAGCTTATAAAAGCTATTAAAGGGGCAAAAGAAAACATTATCAGGTTTCATAGCCATCAATTGGAGAAGAACTGGTGGGATAACGGGCCCGGTTGGATAGCAGGCCAGCGCTATTTGCCACTTGAATCAGTAGGAGCCTATATCCCTGGTGGTACGGCCGCCTATCCTTCTTCGGTGCTGATGACAGTAGTACCGGCTAAAGTAGCCGGGGTAAAAAATATTTATTTATGTACACCGCCAGGCAAAGACGGCAAGGTAAATCCGCTTACCCTGGTTGCAGCTGCTGAAGCAGGCGCATCAGCTGTTTTCAAGATTGGCGGCGCTCAGGCAGTAGCTGCGCTTGCTTATGGTACAGAATCAGTGCCGGCGGTGCAAAAAATTGTCGGTCCGGGCAACATCTATGTAACACTGGCTAAAAAAGAAGTGTTTGGCCAAGTCGGTATAGATATGCTGGCTGGCCCCAGTGAAATAGTTATCGTCGCTGATGGGCTTGCCGATCCGGTTTACCTGGCGGCTGATTTATTGTCCCAGGCAGAACATGATCCGTTATCGCGATCAATCTTGATCACACCTGACCAGGATTTGGCGCAGCAGGTGGTTAATAATCTAGATGAGCAAATTATGACCTTGCCCAGGAAAAAAATTGCCGAACAATCCCTGCAAGACCAGGGAGCAATTATTATTGTTTCCGGGATAGATCAAGCCTGGCCGGTAGTAAATGAGATTGCCCCGGAACACCTGGAGTTGCACCTTGAAAATGCCTGGTCATATTTAGATTTTATCAATTCTGCAGGAGCGGTTTTCATTGGCCCCTACAGCCCTGAATCACTGGGGGATTACTGGGCTGGCTCAAACCATGTCCTTCCTACCGCCGGGGCGGCGCGTTACGCATCTGCCCTTGGTGTAAGTGATTTCATAAAGAGATCCCATGTGTTATGCTATACGTCGGAAGCATTGGCACAATCAGCACCCCAAATCGCGGCACTGGCCCGGGCTGAGGGTCTGGAAGCACACGCCAGGTCTGTGCTGTTAAGGAGGCGTAAAAAATGAACCGCAGGGCTAAGATTGAAAGAAGGACAAACGAGACTGTTATTTCATTAGAACTGAATATTGATGGTAATGGAAGAAGCGACTTAAAAACAGGCTTGCCCTTTCTTGAACATATGTTAGACCTGTGGTGCCGACACGGGTTTTTTGATTTAACTATCAGGGCAGAGGGTGACCTGGAAGTTGATCCACACCACCTGGTTGAAGATATTGGAATATGCCTGGGACGAACCTTTAGTGAAGCCCTGGGCGACAAACGAGGGATCAGGCGTTATGGATTTACCATTACACCCATGGATGAATCGTTGATCACTGCTGCAACCGATCTTTCCGGGCGGCCCTGGTTGCATTATGATCTTGCACTTCCCCCTGGTGAAGTAGGGAAAATGGATCTTGAGCTTTTTGAAGTATTCTGGCAGGCTTTTGTTAATGAAGGGCGTTTTAACCTTCACCTGGTTTTAAATCACGGACAGAACAAGCATCATGTTATAGAAGCTGCATTTAAAGCAGCGGCCCGATCTTTAAATGAAGCAGCAACTCTTCTTAAAGGCTATGATGAATACCTTTCCACAAAGGGTAAACTTGAATGAGGTGAAAACGATGCTGGTCATACCCGCCATAGATTTGAGAAAAGGTCGATGTGTTCGTCTATACCAGGGAGATCCTAATAAAGAAACGGTTTATGGTAATAATCCTGTTGAAATAGCCCGGCAATGGGAACAGCTTGGAGCCAGGATGTTGCATTTAGTCGATTTAGATGGCGCTTTTACCGGTTTCTCAAAGAATGCAAAGGTAGTTGGCTCTATCGGAAATAATGTTCACATTCCCCTGCAACTGGGCGGTGGTATTAGATCCAGAGAAGCGGTGGAGAAAGCAATATCTCTCGGTGTCTCAAGGGTCATTATTGGGACAATAGCAATAAAAGATCCCCGGCTTACAGAAAAACTAATTCAAGAGTTTTCAGACTCCATAGTGGTTGGTGTAGATGTTCGAGATGGAAAGGTAGCAGTACAAGGGTGGACAGAGTCATCAGCGGTGGAGACCGTTGAACTGGCCTTACGTTTAGAACAGTGGGGAGTTAAAGAAATAATCTATACTGATATTAAGAAAGATGGCACCATGCAGGGCCCTTCTCTGGATGGCTTAGAAGATATTATTAAGCAAACTTCACTACAAGTTATCGTTTCAGGAGGAATTTCTTCCAGGGAAGACTTGTTATCACTAAGACCTTACAATAATCGGGTTAAAGGAGTTATTATTGGAAAGGCCCTTTATTCAAACCAGTTAACTCTCCCTGATGCTATGAGTATCTTTGCTTAGAGTTTACTTAAAAAGAAATGAAAACCATAAACTATAAATTGGAGGATTAGTTTTGGAAAAAAACCAGAAAGAGAATCTCAAACCTTTAGAAATTGAAAACTTAAAATATGATCAAAACGGCTTATTACCTGCTGTAATCCAGGATGATCGCAATGATGCTGTTTTAATGGTTGGCTATATGAATAAAGAAGCCATCAGCCGTACGCTGAAGACCGGTAAAGTTTGTTTTTGGAGCCGTAGTCGGCAGGCATACTGGGTTAAAGGTGAAACTTCGGGCAATTATTTTGCTTTGCAATCTATTTATGCTGACTGTGATGCTGACACTTTACTGGTAAGGGTTATACCCCTGGGGCCTGGCCTGGCTTGCCATACCGGCCGTTATTCATGTTTTTTCAATACCCTTGCCGGTTTTAAACAGCGGAGGACAAATAATGATTGATTATCACCTGCATACTGCCCGTTGTTGCCATGCCACCGGGACCCTGGAAGAATATATTGCCGAAGCAGAAAAAAAATGCCTTGATGAAGTAGGCTTTGCTGATCACTTTCCTCTCGGGTTATTAGATTATGAACCTCGTAAGCAGGTAACAATGCTTCCTGATGAGCTTGAAATTTATATAAACCAGGTTAATGCTTTAAAGAATCTTAATTCAAAAATATCAATCAAACTGGGTATAGAGATAGATTACCTGCCCGGAGCTGAAGAAAAAATAAATCAATTACTAGACAAGTTTAAATTTGATTATGTTATCGGCTCCATTCACTTCATCGGAGATTGGGATTTTACTCACCCTGTATACCGTGATGATTATAAACACAAAGATCTGGAAGGGATATACCGTCAATATTATGAACTGGTTAGTCAGGCTTGTAAGTCCGGGCTTTTTGATATTATCGGCCATATTGATGTAGTAAAAAAATTTGGTTACCGGCCTGCATCTAATTTTGATTCGATTCGTCTGGCCCTGGCAAAACTACTAAGGGAGACAGACACTTGCCTTGAGTTGAATACTGCCGGCAAAGATGCTCCTGTTGGAGAATTCTATCCTGACCGGGAATTTTTGGCTCTTTGCAATGCAGAAGGGGTCAATATTACCCTTGGTTCAGATGCCCATGCCCCTGATCAGGTTGGCCGGTATTTTGCGGAAGCTGTTACCTTGCTAAAACAAACCGGGTACAGCAGCCTTACAAGATTTCAACAAAGGAAGAAAACCAGTCAATTGCTTTAAATAAAGAAAAGGAGAATCTAACTTGTCTGGACTATATTCTAACCGCATTGATACGCCAAAAGGCGTTTTTTTGATTATATTTCATAGTAAGGCTTTAGCCAGGATCTATTTCCCTGGCCAGGAACCAACCTCTCAGTATCCTTTACGCAAATTGCCTTGGGAAACATTAGAGGATGATTTAAAGCGTTATTTATGCGGCGAGATTATTGACTGGAGCTCTTATCCTCTTGATAGTAGTTATTATCAACCCTTTACTGCAAAACTCCTTTCCACTATTAAAGAGATCCCACATGGAGAGGTTTGGACTTACCGGGAATCAGCGGAACGGGCTGGTTCGCCAAAGGCCTGGCGTGCTGCAGGTCAGGCCTTAAAAGCTAACAGGCATCCCATCATTGTTCCTTGTCATCGGGTTGTTGCCAGCGGTGGAAAAATTGGCGGTTTCAGTGGTCCACCCGGTTGGAAACAGATGTTGCTGGAACTTGAAGCTGGTCATAAGGGGGCTGATGATAATGCGTTTTTTAAGCGCCGGTGAATCACACGGGCCTTGTTTGACCGGGATAATTGAAGGATTGCCAGCCGGGCTGGAAATTGCCGGTGAAAAGATAAATAACCAGCTTAAGCGTCGGCAGCACGGTTATGGACGAGGCGGGAGAATGTCTATCGAAAAAGATGAGGTGATATTTTTATCCGGATTGCGTTTTAACCGGACTATTGGCAGCCCGATTACCCTGCAAATTAAAAATCGTGATTGGGAAAACTGGCAAGAAGTTATGGCGCCTGAGGGTATTATTTCATCTGAAATAAAAACAGTGACCCGTCCTCGCCCCGGGCATGCTGACCTGGCCGGAGGGCTGAAATATAACCACCAGGATTTACGGCTGGTGCTGGAGCGCTCCAGCGCCAGGGAAACAGCGATGCGTGTAGCTGTGGGGACCATTGGAAGGATTCTTATAGAGCATTTTAACCTAAGAATTTTCAGCCATGTAGCTGCTATTGGGGCTGTCAGCTCTCCGGTTAGTCCTGAGGATTTGCCTGCCTTGTTTAAAAGGATAGAAAACTCTCCCTTACGTTGCGCTGATGCTCAGGCTGAAAAAGCCATGTCAGGCGAAATTGATCGGGCTAAAGCAGAAGGTGATACCCTGGGCGGTTTAATTGAACTGGTAATTACTGATGTTCCTCCCGGTTTGGGCAGCCATGTTCACTGGGATAGGCGTTTAGATGGACGGTTGGGCGGAGCTCTTTTTAGTATTCAAGGAATAAAAGGGGTAGAGATTGGTACTGGCTTTGCTTCTGCAAGAGAGCATGGGTCGAAGGTTCATGATCCCCTAACTGTAAACCATGAAAAAGGTATCTGTCGCCATTCCAACCGGGCCGGCGGGATAGAGGGTGGGATTACTAATGGAGAACAGTTAATTATCAGGCTGGCTATGAAGCCTATTCCTACCCTTGCTTCTCCTTTGCCCAGTGTTGATCTTAAAACAGGGCAGGATGCTCCCGGGGCAATAGAACG
>PWMM01000192.1 GCA_003558195.1 Syntrophomonadaceae bacterium | reverse complement strand
CTCAGGGAATGGGTGTTTCACCTTACCCTTTCATGCTTGGCCTGTGCACGTTAGCTGCAGCAGGATTCACTACTCCGGTTGCTACACCACCTAACACCATGGTTCTCCTTGGTGGATATGATTTTAAAGACTACTTGCGAATTGGGGGCCTGCTAAACCTGCTGGTACTGGGATTAACAATCCTGCTTGCGCCCCTGATATGGCCTTTTTAGCATATCAGATGCTTGTTCAATGAATTATTGGGCACACAAGCATTGGTCAATCCTGGTTTAACCAAACACTCTATTTTACAAAGCATTCTATATTTTATTGTAAAATGTAAATATTTCTATTATAATTAAAGTGCACAATTTAGATTTTAGTCCCGATCAGCAGTTATTGATGTTAATTTTTAAGGAGGGAAGGCGGATGTATAAATATAAAGAAGCTGTAGAACGGCAAGTTGATAGTATGTACAAAAATAAACCGGGCCTTAAAAGAAGCCGTAAAATCTCTAAACTGTCCAGCCTTTTATACATGATCTCCTTAGTTTTTATACTAGTATTACTAGCCAGGATTTATGTTGGTGGTTTTACTGATAGATTTGAAGGATCATACATAGTTCTCACCTTTATTTTTTTAGCGATTATTGGCATAACTGAGTTCTATATCAGGAATTACATCCTGAAAAAGTAGTAAACTTCTTTTTTATTCCACTTTTTATAACAACCTTACATTATACTGAATAATTAATGGCATCATTTAGCTGTCCAACCCAGTAATCGTGATCGCAAAATTGAAAATGAAAAACCCTGTTTAGAAAACATCTCCAAGAACATCTAAAGCCAGGGCGAAAATGCTGTACAGGCAGTCAATATATTTGATACCAGCTTTAAGATCAATGCTTTTAGTAAAGTTTACCTGCCCCACTTAAGATGATATGATAATACCATGATCCTTAGCAGGGGTGAAACTGTGGATTTTGGAGTCTTGAACAGTGAAGCTGTTAAATCTATCCTCAATGCTATTCATGAGGCTGTGTGTATTGTTGATAAAAATGGGATTGTATTACATTGGAGTAAGAAATCTGAAGCTTTATTCAATGTTAAAGCAGAAAAGATTGTCGGTAAACCTTTAAAAAATTTCTTTCCTACTGCACTGCTTCTAGGTGTCCTTAAAAATAAAACAGAAACTGACAATGTTTATCTTAGCCCCAGGAAAGACACTTACGTAGTGGTAAGTGCCAAACCGCTTTTTTTCAATGGCCATTTTGTAGGAGCCATTTCAACAGATAAAGATATCACTGAGATGACTAACCTTACCTTTGAACTTGAAGAAACCAGGCAACGTTTAAATCAACTGCGTCAGGAAGTAAGCAAATTAAGTGATGAAAAATTTTCTTTTGGCCAAATTTTAGGGCGTAGTGATTTAATCAAGCAAAAAATTGATCGAGCCATGCAGGTAGCCAAAACAAAAACCGGGATCCTGATAACCGGGGAAAGTGGAACCGGTAAAGAAATATTCGCCCGGGCTATTCATCAATACAGCGACAGAAAGGGCAATTTTATAGCCATTAACTGCAGCGCCATTCCAGAAAACCTTTTTGAAAGCGAAATGTTCGGTTACGTGGGCGGTGCCTTTACAGGTGCTCTGAAAAAAGGCAAGGGAGGTCAATTTGAGCATGCTAATGAAGGTACTTTATTCCTTGATGAAATCAGTGATATGCCCATGCACATGCAGGCCAAGCTTCTACGAGTTTTGCAGGAAAATAAAATTTTGAGAATAGGCGCAGACACCCCCAAAGATATTGATGTAAGAATAATCTCTGCATCGAATAAAGATTTACGCAAAATGGTGGAAATAGGTTCTTTCCGGGAAGATCTTTATTACCGCCTTAATGTAGTAAAAATTGATCTACCGCCTTTAAGAGAGAGAAAAGAAGACATTCCTATTTTAGTTGAAGCTTTTATAAAAAACTTTTGCCGGCAAAACAACATTAATGAACCAAAATTAATGCCTGAAGTTTTTAATATACTAACCAGTTATAATTGGGAAGGTAATATCAGAGAACTAAAAAATACTGTAGAGCATTTAGTGGTTTTCTCAAAGAATGGTAATATTGCCATTGAAAGTGTTCCCGAACAGATCATAGAGCGTTCCATGTCAAAAGTTAAAAGAAAAGAGCCAACATTTGAGCTGGAGTCCTGTGTAGCAAGAACAGAAATGGATGTGATCAGAAAAGTGATGGAGATGGTAAAAGGCAACAAAAGCAGGGCTGCTAAAATATTAAACATTCCTCGCAGCACCCTTTATTATAAATTAGAAAGGTACCGGATGAAAGATTTACTTTAACTTGGAGTAAGATAAGAACAGGGCCACAGGCACTCCTCATCAATAAGAATGAGCACCCATACTCCTATTAAACCTCGATTCATCATTTTTAAAACCCCCTGGTTACTTGCCGGAAAGATGAACCCGGGTCAATTCCTTTTTCAAATAGTCAAAAGCTTCGTCAACGCTGTCACAGAATCGAACCAATTCCAAGTCAGATTTGCTGATGGTTCCATATTTAACTAAAGCATTGAGGTTAAATACTTCATCCCAGTATGCTTTTCCATAAATAACGATTGGTATTTCTTTTTTAATTTTCTCAGTTTGGATTAATGTCAGGGTTTCAAAAAGCTCATCCAGGGTTCCAAAACCACCGGGTAATATAACCAGGGCTTTGGCAAGATAAACAAGCCAGAACTTACGCATAAAAAAGTAGTGAAATTCAAAATTTAATTCCGGGGTTATATAAGGGTTAGATCCCTGTTCCATGGGAAGGCTGATATTTAAACCGATTGATTTGCCACCAGCTTCCAGCGCTCCTTTATTTGCTGCCTCCATCATTCCCGGACCACCACCAGAGCTGACAACAAAACGGTGGTCTGAATTTAGAGATTTAGACCACTCCGTTATTTTCCGGGCCAGCTCTACTGCATCTTGATAGTAACGGGCTAAAAATACCTGGTTTTTAGCATATTCAAGCTCTTCTTCTAAAGCAGGTTCAGGCGCATTTTGGGTCGAGAGGTTTAACCTCTCCTGCACTTCTGCCAGCTTTTGTTCTGCATCTTTTAAGTTTATGGTTCGAGCTGAGCCGAAAAATACGATAGTATCATGAACATTATATTTTTTAAAACGGTGCATCGGTTCCAAGAACTCAGCCAGGATCCTTATAGTTCGAGCATCTGGGCTATTTATGAACTCCATATTTTTATAAGCCTTTAGCGGTTCGGTTAATTCATTTTCTGGTTTTTCTTTCATTGTAGTTTCTATTTTGCCTCCCATTTAAAATAAATCAGTAAACTTTAAAGATTATAGCAGTTAGTAACTAAAAATGTCAAAGCAAATCGCTCCATCTTTGGGTTAATACTAAAAGGTTAGTCATTTTGATATTGCTCGTGAAATAATTGTCCGCCTATTATTAAACTCTTAAACTACAGTATCTCTTTTAATTCCTCGATCTAAGTTTTCTTCTAGTTTTAGAATTAATGATTGCAGATAAATCATTTGTAAACCTAATAATTAGTAAAGCTATTGGTGTGAATATGTTAAAATGACCTTAATAAAAGCATTCATGGAGGCTTGAGTAATGAGACCAACCAGGATTGTTATAGCCCTGGGTGGAAATGCCCTCTTAGAAAGAGGGACTTCCGCCACTGCAGAGAATCAACTGGGAAGAATCTACCAAACAGTAGATTATATTGCTGAGATGAGCTGCCGGAATAACGAGCTGGCTATTGTTCACGGTAACGGTCCCCAGGTTGGCAATATCGTTTTAGCCAGTGAAATGGCCGCCGGCTTAGTGCCTGTGATGCCTTTCGATGTTTGTGGTGCCATGAGCCAGGGCTATATCGGCTATCACATTCAACAGGCCCTGCGTTATGCTCTTGCGCAAAAATGCAGGAATGTGCCGGTGGTATCTATTATCACCCAGGTAGTTGTAGATAAAAACGATCCCGCTTTTGATAATCCTTCCAAACCGATTGGCCCATTCTATAGTAAAGAAGAAGCAAAGGCTATTGCTGAAGAAAAAGGCTATGTTATGGTAGAGGATGCCGGACGGGGCTATAGAAGAGTTGTCGCTTCACCGATGCCCCAATGGATTGTAGAATTCTCATGTCTGAAAGAACTCTGGAATACTACCATTGTCATAACAGCAGGCGGAGGTGGCATACCAGTAATCGAAAATGAAGACGGCTCTTTAAAAGGAATTGCCGCTGTGATTGATAAAGATTTAGCAGCTGCCAGACTGGCCAATGATATAGAGGCAGATATTCTCATGATCCTAACCGAGGTAGACCAGGTTGCTATCAATTTCAACAAACCAGATCAGCACAATCTTGATCACATGACAATTAAAGAAGCAGAAAAATACATCAAAGAAGGCCACTTTGCAGCAGGTAGTATGCTCCCCAAAATCCAGGCCGCGGTTATGTACATCAAAGAAAATCCAGGGAAAAAAGCGGTTATTACTTCCCTGTTTAAGTCAATCGATGCCCTTGAAGGTAAAACCGGGACTTTAATCACTGATTAATAATGGCTTAGTATGGAGAGCCACTTGATAGGAAAAATAGATACCAAACCAGTGGCCAGCATAAAGTGCATTATTAAGCAAGCATCTTTAACCGGTTACCAGGGAATACTATTACTTTAAAGCATTGAAATATCGATGTTGTTTTATAAAATGTCAGGGTTCTTACATGAAAGAGCAAAAGATATAGATATGCCTGGTCTGTTACCTAACGCCACCAAACATGGAAAGTACCATTTTCCATCCGGCGATTGAGGTGTGCTTGAGCAGCTGTTTTGTAAAGGATCCGGGTAAATGGCAAGATCAGGGAAAAGCCTAAAAGGTCTGTAATCAAACCTGGTGTAAGAAGAAAAGCACCTCCTACCAGGATACAGGCTCCGTCAAACAAGTGATCTCCAGGCATAATACCCAATTCCATGTCCCTCTGCATTTTACTTAACACAGCCAGGCCCTGATACTTGGCCAGAAACACACCAATAAATCCAGTAGATGCAATGAGAAGAATGGTTAACCCCGAACCGATAATGCCACCCATTTCGATTAAAAGCCATATCTCCACTAAGGGAACAACTGTAAACAATAAAAGATACTTAAGCATTTTGCACCTTCCAGCTAATATTGTACAAGCTTTTCTTAACCCACTTTAGGGGCATTATTTATTTTGATTTTTTGTTCATATAATGAACACATTCCGATTGATGATCCATATGGCGATAGAAATCTTGAAAATCAATCCGGTAATTAAAGTCGTCCTTTTCCTGATCTCTTTGCCCCCGAATATCAAGATTTCTAATTACAAGTAATTCTTCGTTGATGTTGGAAGCCTGCAAAAGCGTCATACCGGAAGGAGCCCAGATACCGCTTCCGCCCCAGAAGTATTCACCACTTTTTTTGTGAAGGCCTACCCAGTTGCTACCCAGGCTCCAAACCTGGTTATAAGCCGCCTTCGAACCATTCATCAGGTTCCACAGGAAGCCGTAATAGTGATCAGTGCGGGTGTTCATCCGCGAATACTCCCTGACCGCCTCAGAGTGCCAAGCGGCCATGGTAATAATAGCATCTACACAGTCAACAAAAGCATACTGACGGGCCAACTCAACAAAACAAAGGTCATAACAGATCATAAATCCAAATCGACCCCATTTGGTATCAAGGGTCAGCCTTTTATCGGTACCCTGGTTAAAATAATCTCTTTCAATTGGTGTTAAAAATACCTTGGCATAAATGTATTCTTCTTCGTTATAGTCTAGATCAGGGCTCAGAATAAATGTAGAATTGTATAGCTTGCCATCTTTTTGGCGGGCATTACCGTAACAGATATATTCTAAACCATTACTATCAGCAGCTAAACTATTCCTGATATTTTTTAACCATTTCTCGATCTGAGTGTTTTCACCTTCCCTTAGAAGTTCTAACACATCTTTTTGATCGGTGCTGTTCCAAACATAGCCTGAAACCGAAAGCTCCGGGAATATCAGGATATTTACATTAGAATGATGGGCCAGCTGAATAATTTCTTCCATTTTTTTTAAATTCGCTTTTATATCAGGAGTTCCATAGATATTGGAAATCATCACTGTAGGCATCGTTTCATCATCTGAAAAAACTCTTTCCACTATTCTGAAGCTCATTTTTCTTTCCTCCCAGGTTTTGAGATTTTAAATATCAAAATAAAGATCCCCCTATATTTTAATCT
>PWMM01000163.1 GCA_003558195.1 Syntrophomonadaceae bacterium | reverse complement strand
CGATTTTTCCGGTGGCTATACAGCCAGCCTGGAAGAACTGGCCGCTCTTATTAAATCCTATAAAAATGGAATTGACGGGGTAACCTTTTCAGGTGGTGAGCCTTTTATTCAGGCTCCTCACCTGGCCACACTGGCTGAAAAGGTGCTTGCGGAAGGTTTGAACCTGGTCTTATACAGTGGTTTCCTTTTTGAAGAGTTGCTCATAAAAAGTAGAATGGAAAAGCATACCCGGCGGCTTTTGGAAGTTGGGTGGCTTTTAGTGGACGGTCCCTACCGTATTCAGGATCATGATTTGACTCTTGCGTACCGGGGTTCTAACAATCAACGGATCATTGATTTAAAACCTTCACTTAATCGGGGGAAGCCGGTACTATGGTCTAATCAGGCCTGGAAAGATTGTTCTGCGGTTTAAATCTTAAGAATGAAAAGGGGCTGCTCCGTAAAAACTCAGAAATTATCCAGCGGGGGATTCTAGATGCCAAAAAGAGCCGGTAGTTTCTTACTGCAACAAGTTCAAACTGGCCTGGCCTATTTGCAGGCTCCCCTGTTTTTAAATACCGGCCGGATAGATCACGCTTTTTCAACCCGGTTAGGTGGTGTCAGTACCGGTAATCTGGCCAGTCTAAATACAGCCTTTCATGTTGGCGATTCTGATGAAAATGTTCTGAAAAACAGGCATATTTTTTTCGATTACTTTCAATACGATCACCGAAACCTGGTTTCATCAATCCAGGTCCACGGTACCGACATTGAAGTTTTTGATAAAAAAAACTGCGGTGAAGGAGCATACCCCGCTGAGAAACGTAAACGGTGTGATGCCCTTGTGACCACTACACCTGGTTTACCGCTTTCCGCATACTCCGCTGATTGCCAGTTGATTTATTTTGCCTGCCTGGATCATAAACCTTTGGTGGCCATTGCTCATGCGGGCTGGAAGGGAACACTGGGTGATATTGGCGGCAAAGTAATCAGTTTCCTGGAAGAGCATTTCTCGATCCGACCGGAGAAGCTCCTTGCCGGTTTGGGGCCGGTGATTTGCCGATCCTGTTACCAGGTTGGTAGTGATGTAGCTGAAAAATTCGAGGAAGCTGGCTGGTCAAAAAAGCCTTATTTAGAGAGTTCTCAAGCGAGCGTTTTTAACCTTGATCTTAATGCTATCAATGTTGAACAGCTACGCAGGGCAGGAGTAAAGGAATATAATATTGCCATAAATAAATGGTGTACCAGTTGTTCACCGGAACTATTTTATTCTTACCGGCGGGATAATGGAGCTACAGGAAGAATGATCGGTTTTATTGCCCTTTCTGGTTAAGAAGACAGGATTTGATAGCGGAGGCTGATGGGTTTGAAAAAGAAGGATCCCAAAAAAATTCAAAAAGCTAAGCAGCGGTTTGAAGTTCACAGTGGTAAAGGACGCCGGTTTGACCTGTCTCGTTTAAAAAGAGGCTTTGTCTTTTATGTCTTCCTGCTGCTGGCCCTGGTTGTGATAGTCCAGGTGGGGTACCACTGGCTGGGAGAGCAATTTCTGGCCTGGCGCCTGCAAGTAACTACTGCCACCTATGGAATCCTGGAACAAAAAAAAGAAGTGCAGGGTGTGGTTACCCGCTCTGAAGAAGTTATTGTTGCTCCTTACAGTGGAGTGATCCTGGAATTAGCAGAGCCCGGGAAAAGGGTATCAGTAGGCAAAGAACTGGCCCAGCTTGGGATCATGACTGTTATTGATCCTCCAGAAATAAAGGAGGAAGAAGAGCTGCAACCAGAAAACGGGGACCCTGATCAGGCAGGCCTTGATGATGAAAATGGCCTTGAGAATAATAATAGCCTGGCAGAAGACGAAGAAGAGGAAAAAGAAAACCCCGAAGATCCGGTTGAAATTGAGTTCAATCCGGCTGATTTTAAGGATATTGTAACTATAAAAAGTGAATTCTCCGGCCTTCTATCGTACTATATTGATGGCATGGAAAACCGGACAGGCCCTTTTTATATGGAGATAGAAGATAGTACTGCTAAAGATTTAGAGGGAAGCATTACTACTGAAAGTGATCGGGTTAGAGCCGGAGAACCGATTATGAAAATTGTAAATAACTGGGCCTGGCATTATAATATTATATTACCCTTACATCCCGGTCGTTCGGTAGCATTAGAAGAAGAAGTTGAGCTTCTTTTTAAATTTGCGCCCGACGAAAAGGTACGGGCTGAGCTGGTTCGTTCAGAAGTTGACAATGATAAAAGAGAGGTCAGGTTATCTTACCTGATTGAAAGGCAGCTTCCCGGCTTTGATCAGGCACGGCTGGCAGCTGCTACTTTAATATATGTAAGAAAAGAAGGGGTCATTATCCCTGCAGAGGCGGTGTTTGAGAAAGAACAAGTCACCGGTGTTTATCTAAACCAGGGTGGCAGAGTGGTTTTTCAACCGGTCACTATAACGGGAAGGCAGGAAGACCAGGTTATGGTTGAAAACTTAGTGCCTAACAGCCTGGTAATTAAGCGTCACGAAATGGTGGAAGAAGGGCGCAGGTTAAACTAGGGTTTACTAAAAAACGGAAAGGAAAGAATTCTTTTGCTTGCTGACAACTATCACCTGATTAAAACTAATATTGATAAAGCTGCTCGTAAAGCCGGACGCAAACCCGAGGAAATCAAGCTTATAGCTGTTACTAAAAGTGCCACCCTGGAAGACACCTTAGAAGCTTCTAAACTGGGGATCACACACTTTGGAGTGAACAGGGTCCAGGAAGAAACTGTTAAAGTGGAAAAGCTACCCGCTGTAAACTGGCATTTCATTGGCCATTTACAGAGAAACAAGGTCAAGTATATTATGCCTTTCTATGCCATGGTGCAAACTTTAGACCGCCTTTCTTTAGCGCGGGAGCTAGAGCGCTGGGCTGAAAAAAATGATCGAGAAATTGATGTTTTAGTCCAGGTTAATATATCTGGTGAAGAAAGCAAATTTGGCCTGGATCCAAAAGAACTCAGCTCTTTTCTAGATCAAGCCCGGGGGTTTAAGCGTCTTAAGATAAAAGGTTTGATGGGCATGGCTGCTTTTGTGAATGATCCTGAAGAGGCCCGGCCATATTTCCGGCGGCTCCGCCAATTGCGGGATGATAGTGTTGCAAAGGGATTAGCTTTACCTGAACTATCAATGGGTATGACCAATGATTACGCTGTAGCTATCGAGGAAGGGGCAACTATGGTTCGTGTTGGCAGGGCCCTGTTTGGCTGGTAATGAATATGTTATATTAATTAAAAGCGTTATAGTTAAGAGGCTGTTTATGGCCTTAGAAAGAGTCTGAGAGAAAGCAGGTGATGAATATGACCTTGATCGCTGAGGGTTTACTGGTTTTTGTACGTATATACTACTTCATAATATTTGGCAGGATAATAATGTCATGGTTTATGATGGGAGCAGGAGGAGGAATGGGTAATGAAACTGTTGCTTCCATATACAGGGTTTTGTACGGGTTAACTGAACCTCTGCTGGCCCCTTTGCGCAGTGTTTTACCGGCGGTGAAGATGGGGATGGGGTACCTGGATCTATCACCTATTGTCCTGTTAATATTGATGAGAATAGTTCAGCAGATTATTATTAATTACCTCAATTATTAAGGCAGGAGGTTGATATATGGACTGGGGATCTTCCCTGAGCGAGGAAGAAGTGAAATGGCAGGAGCATTTTGCCCGCAAGTTGGAAGAGGTTGAGGGTAAAAACACTTTTACTACCGCTTTTTTAGACCCGCGGCAATTTGAGCTGGCAGAAGCGGTTCTGCGCAGTAGAAGTAATATTGCTTATACAGTTTATGGTGGTTATCCTGAGGCGGAGAGAAAGATTCTTCAAATATATCCAGCACAGCATCAGGGATCGGTTCCCTCTTTAAAAGCAGTGCTTGTAGAATGGTCCGTGAGAAAAGATAAGCCTGGACATCGAGATTTACTGGGTGCTGTTCTCGCCCTGGGGTTAAAAAGAGACCAAGTTGGCGATATTGTCGTGATAGATGACTTCAGGGCAGCAATCATGGTCCTGCCAGCCAAGGCAGAATTTATCAGCTCCAGCCTGGATCAGGTCGGGCGTGTACCTGTTAACTGTTCTGTTGAAGAACCAGGCCAGCTTAACCTGAATCAAAAGAGCGGCAAAGAAATTAAAGGAACTGTAGCCAGCCTGCGAGTTGACTCGCTTCTTTCACTGGGCTTCGGCCTTTCAAGGGCCAGGGTAGTACGTTTAATCAAGGGAGGCCTGGTTGTTGTAAACTGGCGGCCCATTACCTCACCATCGCTACAGGTTAAAGAGGGTGATCAAATATCCTTAAGAGGCCGTGGCAGGGTAGTTGTAGACCAGGTAGAAGGTGAAACCCGAAAAGGAAGAATGCGCCTGAAACTAAAAAAATATAACTGAACCGGCAGGAATAGTTCTTTACCTGTCGAACTTTTCCATGTATTTTAAAATATCATATAGTGAATGTTTACAGTCTGATTTTTTTGTAAAACCAGTTTGTAAAATAATATTGAGGAGGGCTTAGAATGACTATCACCCCGATGGATATACAAAATAAAGAATTTGAGAGGTCTTTTCGAGGCTATGATATTGAAGATGTAGATGAGTTTTTGGACCGGGTGGCCAAAGACTTAGAGCATTTGGCAAGAGAGAACATGGAACTAAAGGAAAAGTTGGATCAACTCCAGGATAAAAACAAAAACTACCGTAAATTAGAAGAAACAATGCATAATGCTATTGTTGTGGCCCAGGAAACGGCTGAAGAAGTTAAACAAAATGCTAAACGTGAAGCTGATCTAATCAGGAGAGAAGCTGAAAAAGAGGCCCAGCGCATAATCGACGATGCTCGTTATCGGTCCAGTAAAATTTTATCAGAGCAAGAGGAACTATTTAAACAGGCCCGGGTTTTTAAAATGCGCTTTCGCTCCTTTATTGAAGCTCAACTTTCCGCTCTAGGAAATGAAGATTGGTTGCTGGAAGCCCACGAGGATCAGGCTAAGGATAACTACAACCGGAATTATGAAAATCGAAGTAGCTTTGATTCTGCTGCCGGTTTTGAAAGATCGGCACCTGATCTTGACGACTCCAGAAGTTCTCAAGACTCAGAACCGGGATCGAAAGAAGATTACGATATGAAAGCTGCATTTGAAAAGAGCCCAGATTTTAATGAAGACTTTAATGAAGACATAGACTTTGGATCCATTGCTGGTGAAAAAAGCAAGCCTGAAGCTGATTATAAGCCTCGCTCCCGGTCAAGTAATGATTTTGAGGCCAAGCGGGATTTTGATGTAAAGCCAGATTTTGATCCCAAACCAGATTTTGATTTTAAACCTGATTTAGATCCAAAATATGACTTTGAATCAACCAGGCAATTTGATAAGAAAAAAGGCTCTAAGACCAAACATGATTATGATTTCGATGAGGACCCTGATTTATAGACCACCAGTTAACCGGTTTTTTGCAGCACAAACAGATATTGATTTTGTGTCAGCATCGTGCTAAAATCTTTCTCACAAGCTATGAACGGGATAGCGAAGCAGGTGGTAGACCTGTTCAGAGAGCTGGAGCAAGCTGTGAATCCAGCCAGGTTACCCTGCTGAAGATCACCCGGGAGCTTCCGCCCGAAATTTGAAAAAATAACAGTAGGCGTGGACGGAAGCCTCCGTTACAGGCAGATAACAAGCAGCCTTACAGAATTGGTGTGAGGCCATTAGGGTGGTACCGCGGGAGAAATCTCGTCCCTGTCATGGGACGATTTTTTATTTGTGCCCTAACTGAAACAAGTAATTCCATCGTAGCTGGATCACACCATGGACTTTCTTAACACCTTTATAAAAAAGGCACTTTCGCAGGATGGTAATAAAGTCTGGCCAGGCTTACAGATGATTAAATTATAAAGCCTCATTGTAAAATATGGGTAGTAAAGCTGGATGGAGCTTATAGTATCGATGATCATTAAATGTAAATATTTGCACTTTAATAAGCACCTAACAATTTAATTCGCTAACTTAAATGGAGGAGAAGAAGATATGGACTACCGGGATACTTTGAACCTGCCGCAGACCGAATTTCCAATGCGGGCTAAATTACCACAGCGTGAACCGGAAATGCTTGAATTATGGGAGAAGCTGGCGATCAACAAACTGGCTCGCGAAAACCGTAAAGGAGGTCCCCGTTACATATTGCATGATGGGCCACCTTATGCAAATGGTAATATTCACATGGGACATGCTTTAAATAAAGTCCTCAAAGATATTATCAATAAATATAAAACCATGCGGGGCTTTGAT
>PWMM01000241.1 GCA_003558195.1 Syntrophomonadaceae bacterium | reverse complement strand
GCCAAAAGATTAAAAAGGCCCGCCCTTTTAAATACTCCTGCGAAACAAAACCAACCCGCGGATCCCTTGAGTCCATGCTGTTCTGACGGTGATCGCCAAGAACAAACAGATAGCCGGGAGGAATTAATTCCGGGCCATAATCATGCATGAAAATATCATGATTAAGATAAGGTTCTTCCAGGGGTTGATCATTAATATAGACCTGGCCATTTTTAATTTCAACTTTATCACCCTCAACCCCGATAATCCGCTTAATGAAGTCCCGACCCGGTTCGTGTTCAAATACAATAACATCGCCCAGCCGTGGTTCGTTGAAATAGTATACGATTTTATTAACCATTAGCCTTTCTGTTTCAACAAGAGTAGGATACATTGACTTACCCTCAACCACAAACACTTCAAATAAAAACATACGGATCAAAAAGGCCAGGATGACCGCAATTAAAATAGAACGTGTCCAATCCCACATCTCTTTCCATTTACCCAACCAGATCAACCCCAAAAAAATATTAGCGGCTTTCTTTAATTCTTGCTGATTTACCCTTGCGTTTACGCAGGTAATAAAGCTTAGCCCGGCGTACTTTACCTTTCCTGATTACTTCTATTTTATCAATTGAAGGAGAGTGAACGGGAAATATCCTCTCCACACCAATACCAAAAGAAACCCGACGCACGGTAAAAGTTTCCCTCGTCCCGCTCCCCTGACGCCTGATAACAACCCCCTCAAAAGCCTGGGTTCTTTCCCGGTTGCCCTCAATAACCTTGACATAAACCCTGACTGTATCACCCGGGGAAAAACGCGGAACATTTTCTTTCATATTCCGCTTTTCAATTTCTTTTAACAAATCCATTCTCTACAAACCTCCTGTTTAACTCACTGGATAATTGTAACATATTTTTAACTATTTGAGATTACTGCTGTCATAGTTCTTCCAGGTAATCCTGATCCATTTTAGAAAGATTAGCTTTCTTTAATAAATCTGGCCGCCTTTCCTGAGTCCTTTTCAAAGACTGCTTTCTGCGCCAGCGGGAAATTTCACCATGATTTCCTGACAGTAAAACTGGCGGCACTGCCATGCCACGATAAATAGCAGGACGGGTATAATGAGGATACTCCAATAAAGACCCGGTAAATGACTCATCAGCAGAAGCTTCTTCTGCTAAAAATCCTGGTAATAAGCGTACTATTGCATCTACAACAACTGCTGCTCCCAGCTCTCCACCAGTTAACACGAAATCACCGATCGAGACTTCTTCATCTACCAGTTCAATGCGAACCCTTTCGTCAACACCTTCATAGCGTCCACAGATCATTATTAAATGAGCATCTGTAGAAAGCCTGCGGGCGTCTTGTTGATCAAAACGCTTCCCCTGGGGTGTTAACAAAATTACCCGAGAATGATGGGAATCAGAATGATTTTTTAAATCTTCTATCGCCTCAAAAAGCGGCTCTGGCTTTAAAACCATGCCATAACCACCCCCGTAAGGGTAATCATCTACCTGGCGATGCTGATCATGAGTATAATCTCGGAGATCAACCAGGTTTATTTCTACAAAACCTTTATCTATGGCCCTCTTGATCATACTTTCTTTAAAAGGACCTTCCAAAATACCCGGGAAAATGGTAACCACATCTATTTTCATCATCTAGTACTCCTGGATTACTCCTTTACAGATCAAGGATCCCTTCGGGCAACTCAACTACAATTGTTCCTTCTTCCAGGTTCACCTGCTTGATAAATTCTTTAACAGCAGGTATTAAGCTATAGGCGTCATCTTTACCAGCCCTGGCCAATAGAACCTGATCATGTCCGCCACCGGGGCGGATTTCTTCCACCGTGCCAAGTAATTCACCTGAAACACTATAAACCAATAGTCCAACCAGTTGGTCATGATAATAAGATCCCGACGGCAGTGGTAACCGTTCATCTTTTTGAATTTTGATCAGGTAGTCACGTAATGCTGCTGCTTCCTCTCTGCTGTTTATTCCTTTAAACTTAACCAGCCAGTATTTCCCATGGACAATTCCTTTTTCCACTACGTACAGGCGCCCACTCAATTCTTTTTCCAGCAATACCTCTGCCAGTAAGCTGATACGCCCAGGAAAATCTGAGTATGGATATACCTTCACCAAACCTCCTGTGCCATGTGGTGAAACAATTATCCCTAAAACAATTTCATGCCCGTTAATCATTGTACTATCTCAACGATTACCTTTTTATGCTCATTTACAGCAGCAGCATTAACCACCGTCCTGATTGCCTTGGCAATACGCCCTTGTTTGCCGATCACTTTCCCCATATCGGTTTCCGCAACCCTGAGTTCAAGAATAATTAACCGGTCACTATCAATTTGCTTAACTTCAACTTGATCCGGCTCATCCACCAAAGCTTTGGCGATATGTTCCAGTAGTTGCTTCATTTATACCATCCTTCCTGTAAACCTACTTACCAAGGCCGGCCTTATCAAAAAGAGCCTTTACTGTATTAGAAGGCCTGGCTCCCTTGGAAAGCCACTGCTGTACCTTTTCACTATTCACTTCAAAAGTAGTCGGCTTTGTGGTCGGGTTATAGTAACCAATTTCTTCGATAAAACGGCCATCCCTTGGATAACGTGAATCAGCAACCACGATGCGGTAAAAAGGTTTCTTTTTTCCTCCCATTCTCTTTAACCTGATTCTTACTGCCAAATTTACTCACCTCCATTGAACGATTATTTAACCTGCTTTAGTTGATTTAATGCCATCTATATAAACCGGAACTGTTTCCGGAAAGCTTTATTTACCTCAACTGGTTTTAAAAGGGAAACCGGTTTTTAAGCTTTTTCATTTTCTTACCCATTCCTTTTTTCCCGGACATATTCATCTGCTTAAACATCTTCTGCATCTGGTTAAACTGGTTCAATAACCGGTTAACATCCTGAACTGTTGTCCCGCTGCCCTGGGCAATCCGCCGGCGACGGCTGCTGTTTAAGATTGAAGGGTTAGTGCGTTCCTCCCTGGTCATGGATCCTATTATTGCTTCGATCTTGATCAAACTTTTTTCATTCAGGGACATCTGCTTGATTTCTTTAGGGATATTGCCACCCGAAGGAAGCATGTTTAAAATGTCATCCAAAGAACCCATGCTGCGCAGCTGACCCATTTGGTCTCTAAAATCTTCCAGGGTAAACTGCTGCTGTCGCAGTTTTTTCTCCATTTCTTTGGCTTTATCCTGATCTAACGTTGCTTCAGCTTTTTCAATTAATGATAAAACATCTCCCATGCCTAAAATTCTTGAAGCCATTCGGTCTGGATAAAAAGGCTCCAGGGCTTCAACTTTTTCGCCAACACCTATGAATTTTATGGGGCATCCGGTTACTTTGCGGACAGAAAGCGCAGCCCCACCCCTGGTATCACCATCCAGTTTGGTCAGGATAACGCCACTGAGACCCAGTGCCTCATTAAAAGAAGCTGCTGCATTTACTGCATCCTGCCCGGTCATGGCGTCAACTACCAGTAATACCTCTTCAGGTTTAATCTCATCCTTGATAGTACTTATCTCAGACATCATCTCATTATCTATATGCAGGCGGCCGGCGGTATCAAAAATTACCACATCAGCATTTTCACGTTCAGCAGCTTTTAAACCTTCCTTACATATATTTACAGGATCATTTTCCAGGTTACTATAATACTTCTCGCCGATAGAGGAACTTAAAACCTCTAGCTGCTTAACTGCCCCGGGACGATAAATATCAGCTGCGACCAGAAAGGGATTTCTTCCATCGCGGCGGAGATAAGAGGCCAGTTTAACCGCAGTAGTTGTTTTACCTGATCCCTGTAAGCCAACAATCATGACTTTGGCCGGTCCTTTTTCGCCCCTGGCCAGTTTGCTTTGTTCAGCACCCATCAGACCGGTCATTTCTTCATTGACAATTTTTACAACCTGCTGACCCGGGGTAAGGCTACCCATAACTTCTTGTCCAACTGCCCTTTCTCTAATGGAATTTACAAATTCTTTAACCACTTTAAAATTCACATCAGCCTCGAGTAGAGCCAGCCTGATCTCTCTCATTGCTGCATCGACATCTTTTTCGCTTAGCTTACCTTTACCTTTTAAGCGGCGAAATGTGTCTTGCAGTTTTTCAGCCAGGTTAGAAAACATATTATTAACTCCCCCTAGTTTTCATTGCTTGACCGCAGGGCAGCAATTATTTCTTTTAGTCGTTTTAAGTCCCGCTCTTTTAATTCAGTTTGCAGCAGCAAGGCGTCGGCTTCAGTCAGTAAATCCTGCTGCTCATTAAAAAGCTTGTACAATCCGAGCTTTTTTTCAAGATTCTCCATAGATTCAAGGGCTCGCTGAATCAGGTCATAGACAGCCTGTCTGCTAATCTTATATTCAGCAGCAATTTCTGCCAGGGAGTAATTCTCACTAAAATAAAAATGCAGCGCTTCTTGCTGCCGCTCAGTCAATAGCGAACCGTAAATATCAAAGAGTAAATTAACTCTGTTCAGCTGATCTAGCATACACTCCCCCTGTAAAGTATTTTTGCTTTACAGGGGGAGTATAACAAAATTATCTATAGATGGCAAGCCTGAGCTTGAATTAAAATCCTCTTATATTTCCAGCAGGGCTCGGGCAAAGTATTCAGGATCGAAAGGGGCCAGATCTTCTAATTTTTCTCCAGTCCCAACATAACTAACCGGAATATCCAGTTCATCCTGAATATTTATAACAATTCCTCCCCTGGCTGTGCCGTCAAGCTTGGTTAAAATTAATCCGTCTATCGGCACAGACTGGTTAAATTTTTTGGCCTGGGCTACAGCATTCTGGCCTGTTGTAGCATCCACCACCAGTAGAACCCGGTGAGGAGCTTCATCGATATTGCGACCAATAACCCGGTAAATTTTATTCAATTCTTCCATCAGGTTATAGCGACTATGCAAACGCCCTGCTGTATCACCGATAACCACATCTACATTTCTGGCCTTGGCAGCATTCATGGCATCAAAAAAGAGCGCTGATGGATCAGAGCCAGCCTGGGATTTCATAAGATCAACGCCTGTGCGTTCAGACCAGATTTCCAATTGCTCAATTGCAGCGGCCCGGTAAGTATCTCCAGCTATTAAAAGAACTTCCTTACCACTGCGCTTATAAAGGCTGGCCAGCTTTGCGGCTGAAGTGGTCTTGCCGGAACCATTTACCCCGACCAGTAATATAACATATGGCTTTTGATCAGGCTCGTTAGTTATTTCAGCTGAACCCATAATTTGAACAATTAGCTCTAACAAAAGATTTTTTGCTTCTTCCCGCTCCTTGATTTTTCGCCCTTTAATCTCATCTTGCAGCCGCTCAACCAGCTTGATACTGGTCTGAACACCTACGTCTCCACTAACCAGGATTTCCTCCAGTTCGTCATAAAATTCTTGATCTATATCGCCACCACTAAAAAGGCCGCCCAGGCGACCTATAAAACCATCTCTGCTGCGAGCCAAGCCGCTTTTAAATTGATCCATTAAGCTCATGATTAGCTACTCTCCCTGACAATTTTTTCATCTTCCAGTTTAAGTGAAACCAGACGTGATATGCCGGGTTCTGACATGGTCACCCCATAAAGTACATCTGCTTCTTCCATGGTTCTTTTCCGGTGAGTAATCATAATAAATTGGGCCTGTTCAGAAGACTGCCGGAGAAACTTGGTAAACCGGCCCAGGTTAGCATCATCCAGTGTCGATTCAACTTCGTCAAGCAGGTAAAAAGGAGCCGGCTTAAAGCGGAGTATTGCAAAAACCAGGGCAATAGCAGTCAGGACTTTTTCCCCGGCTGATAATAAGGTTATGTTCTGTAATTTTTTACCCGGCGGCTGAGCAACTATTTCAATTCCTGACTCCAAAAGATCGTCTGCATCGGTCATTTTAAGCAAAACCTGGCCACCTTCAAAAAGTTCATTAAAGGTCTTTTTGAAATTTTCTCCAATAGCATTAAAGGCATTCTTAAAATAATACTTCATGCGATCATCAATTTCTGATAAAACTTTGGTTAGCGACTCTTCACCTTTTTGCATATCTTCTTTTTGATCTTTTAAAAAATTAATTCTTTCTTCTAATCTCTCTAATTCTTCGATCGCTCCAAGGTTAACTTCACCCAGTGCCTCCATATCTTCCCTGTGATAATCAATCAGTTGCCTGCTATCATCAGGATTAAAATTTTCTTCCAGCTCAACCAGGTCAAGTGAATTGAAAAGTTCTTTAAACCTGGCTTCCTGGTAGTTAATTTCAGTTTTAAGCCTGGTTTGTTCCAAGGATAATTGTCTTTCTCGCTTTTGCTGACGAGCAACCTG
>PWMM01000299.1 GCA_003558195.1 Syntrophomonadaceae bacterium | reverse complement strand
CTGGCTGAACAAACCCCATTATTACATGGCCGGCAACAACTACTATAATTTCCCCTATGCTTTCGGTCTTCTATTCGGACTGGGAATTTATGCTCTTTACCAGGAACGCGGTACAAGCTTTCTGGAAGATTATAAAAAGCTGCTTGCAGCAACTGGAAAGAACAAGATTAAGGAAGTGGCCACTATGGCGGGGATTGATCTAAACTCACGCAGCTTCTGGGATCAATCCCTTGCAGTAATCAGAAATGATCTTGTTAGTTTCAAGACTAAAGCCCATCAGCTCTTTAATTGAGGATTTAAAGAGAGCCTGCTTTAAATTACAAACGGGGCTTCGAGTGTCATTACCCGGTTATTCTGCGAGCAGGTAAACCTCATCTAAACTGGCGCGAACCATCAACCTTTCGGGGTGGTCATAACCTGCATAGTCTTTAGGGTGGCAGGTCTGAAAAGTTATAGCAGGATAATCAGTTTCAAAAAGCGGGCTCCAGTCGTACTTATCCACTATTTTAAGATCCTGCACCCTGTAAACAAAACGGTAACCAGCTGTTTCGAGGAATATTTCATCTCCCTTGCTCAAACTGTCAAGATCATAAAAGTGATACCATGGTGAAGGGCTATGACCGGCTATGACCACGTTACCAGCTTGCGTGCCTGGTAGAGCACTAAACTGGTAATGCACAGGACCTTTATTTAGCAAGCTCATAAGAACTCTAATCCAGTTATTATAATCCTCTGATGAAAATTTCCATGGCTCATTACCAGTTAATTCAGGATCATAACTATGCCTGTCGCTGGCAACTTTATACTCAAGATTGATTGCCGGAATGATCAACTTCATCGGTTTCCACCGGCTCAACTGAATATCTGTCTTTACCGGTTCCAGCTGCTCTTTAGATAATATATCCGAATTGCTTTTTGTACCATCCTGAATATCATCTTTACAAAAGAAAGGATCGGTATCTAACTCCCCGCTACATTCTCCAGCTGTTTTTTGCATTTCTTCATTTCTATCATTATAACCAGCCCCTGCACAGCCAGCCATTAAAAGAGCTAAGGTTATTAAGGTTGCCCCGAGTAGAATAATGGCAGTAAAGGTTTTAATATAAAGTGGTTTGTCAATAACCATTTAATCACCCTTCTATCCTTCTTCTACCAGGGGAATTCCTGTAGAACAGGGAACTTCGACCAGGCATTTACCACATACATCCGCCAGGTCACCAAGGTCTCTTAAACGCTCCCCGTTTTCTAAAAGCATTTGATAGCAGCGATGCCTGTCGAGGCCATCAACAGCAAGGGCGTTATTTACGCATTTCTTCACACAACGACCGCAGGAGCCATTGATCTTATGAAGGCATAGTTCTCTATCATAACGGCGGGTAGGTTCTACCTTTAGGCTGGTAATAATAGTGCCCACCCGCCCACAGCATCCATTTGCAGTGATCAGCATATGATTTAAACCAAAAGTCCCCAGCCCTGCAATATAAGCTGCACTGCGATGTGACCAATCGCTGATCAATTTCTCTTTATTAAAATTATGGGTGGCAGGAACAAAGGCTGCTTTATACCCTGAACTGATTAAGCGATCTTTTAGGAATTCGTTCATCTTATTGATCAAGCGGTTTGTTTCTATATAAGCTATGCCCCATAGCTTAGAGCTGTACCGCCCAGTTTTATTACTATTGATTACTGCTTCCGTAAAGGGTAAAAAATAGCAAATGACCGTTTCAGCACTGTCCAGGAAATCACGAGGCAGCGCATGGGTTGGAGAAATATAATCCTTTAAACTGATGAATAATGGATCATCAGCCCTCGCATATCCAATGAGGGGTTTGCCCCACCTGGTCTGACCTCTTTTAGAAAAGTCAGCAATAAACTGGTCGATTAAATCTTCAATTTGCTGCTTCATATTATTCATTTTAGTAAGCCTCCTGTTAAAAATATAACCTCATGGATAATGGCAAAAGCTCAACAGTTATAAATCAACGGAGAATAAAACCGTACTGCAAGGGGTCTTCCGGATCCAGGAGCAAAGTATTACTTCCACAGATATGAGCAGAGCCAGTGATTTTCGGTATAACAGCATTGTAAGGTCCCAGTTTTGTCTGCTCAACAATTTCACCAGTGAAACAAGTTCCCAGTATACTTTCTACTACGAAAGGCCTTCCTAAATCAAGTTCACCGCGGGCATAATGCAGCGCCGCCCTGGCGCTCACTCCGGTTCCGGTGGGGCTTCGATCCACTTCCCCGTCAGCAAAGACACAAACATTACGGCTGTGATTTGAAGGATCTTTTGGCTCTCCAACAAAAATCACCCCGTAAAGAAAGCCAAGGTCTTTTTCAAAAGGGTGGATAACTTCCTGTTTATTCATTATAGCCTGCTTGATACAAGCCCCCTGTTCAATTAAACGTCGAAAATCAGTTGCTTCTAGTTCCAGGCCAAGCGTCTTAGCATCAATAATGGCGTAAAAAGCGCCCCCGTAAGCCAGATCATAATGGATTTCACCGAGATCAGGAACCAATACATGTTGATCAAAGGCATAAACAAAAGAAGCTACATTGTGAAAAGAAACCTCTATCACACGACCTTTTTCCCATTTAGGAAATGCCACAACCCGGCCCGCCGGAGTATCGATATTAACCTGTTTCTTATCAGCCGATATATCAATCAAACCAATTTCTAAAGCCACCTTGGTAACAGCAATAATTCCGTGTCCACACATACTGCTGTATCCTTCGTTATGCAAAAAAATGATCCCAAAATCTCCATCTGCCGTAGCCGGTTCAGTAATTATACAACCATACATGTCAGCATGACCGCGTGGTTCCCACATAGTAGCAGTGCGCAGGTGATCTAAATACTTTAGAGCATAACTGCGTTTCGCCAGAATAGTTTCTCCCTTAAGTTCAGGATACCCTTTTGTAAATATACGCAAAGGTTCTCCTGCTGTATGGGCATCGATAGCTGTAATCCTGGTCCAGTTTTGAGGAATGTCCCATTCCATGTATTTCACACACCTTTCTAATTATTTCTGCACGGACCTAACCTGGTTATTGTTTAAAAGCCTGCATGGATTCTCTGTTCACATCCAACCCGGGCATTTATTAATTTAGTCCTATCTCATGATTTTCGCCCAAAGATTCTTTAAACTTAAGCTCACCTACTGTGCTCACCTGACAGTTATAATCCTGGAATTTAAAAACAATTTTAAAACCCCACTTTGTTGGCTGACAAGTATCATCACAAATTGCATGCACCCTGGATTTCGAGACAACTTTACCAGATTTACTTAAAACAGGTTGAAGTTTTAGTGGGTTTATAAATCTTATACTTTATTTTAGCACAAATTGATTGGAAGCTTTACTGTTTATATGATAACATTTGATGAAACGACAATCTAACCAGTTTTTCGTGGACATAAATAATCTTTACGCTATTTATGCTTAATAAAAAACAGCCAAACGGTAAAAGTGAGGAATGAGCTTTGTCAAAGCTAGAGCTTATAGCCACATCCACCTTCGGGCTTGAGGGTATCGTAGCTGAAGAAATCAAGTCTATCGGATACAAAGATGTTAAAACAGAAAATGGCAGGGTGCTGTTTAAAGCTGATGAAGCCGCCATTTGCCGGGCTAATCTATGGCTGCGCACCGCTGATCGGATCCGCCTCAAAGTCGGCGAATTTAAAGCGGTAACTTTCGACCAGCTTTTTGAAAATACTAAAGCTTTACCCTGGCCCGATATCCTGCCCCGGAATGCAGCATTCCCGGTAGATGGCAAATCAGTCCAATCCACCTTATTCAGTATTTCCGATTGCCAGGCTATAGTCAAAAAAGCTGTAGTTGAAAGCATGAAAAAAAGATATCGCACTGAATGGTTTGAAGAAAACGGCCCGCTTTACCGCATCGAGGTATCGATGCTAAAAGACCTGGCTACCTTAACCATCGATACCAGCGGGCCGGGTCTTCACAAGCGAGGCTACAGGATTGCCGGTAATGAAGCACCACTCAGAGAGACCTTGGCTTCAGCCCTGGTCTTAATTGCCCGCTGGAAACCGGAAATCAGCTTGATTGATCCTTTCTGCGGCTCAGGCACCATTCTCATAGAAGCAGCTCTAATCGGACAAAATATTGCTCCTGGTATGGAAAGATCATATGCATCTGAAGCATGGCCCTATATCCCGAGGGAATTATGGCATGAAGCTCGCAGAGAAACGCATGAGTTAGCGGATTACAGCCAGGAACTTGACCTTACCGGAACGGATAGCAATGATAAAGCTATAAATATCGCTCGGAAAAACGCTGCCAGAGCCGGAGTCGATCAGCTCATTCATTTTCAAACCAGACCCTTGTCCGAGCTAAGCTCTAAAAAGAAATACGGTAAGATCATTTGTAACCCCCCTTATGGAGAAAGGTTGAGTGAGTTAAAAGATGTTGAAAAGCTCTACAAAGAAATGGGAAAACTTTTTAAAACACTTGACACCTGGTCATTTTATATTCTCACCGCCCATGAACAATTCGAATCGCTTTTCAACAAAAAAGCGTCCAAAAGGCGCAAGCTTTATCATGGCAATATTAAAGTTCATTACTACCAGTACTACGGACCCCGTCCTCCCAGGCGCAAGTAGAATTTAATTGCTATTCGAGCCTTGCAATTGGTTCTTAACTATTGCCACCTAACATTTACTATTAATTAAAAAACTGGACTTTTGATTAATCAAGTTTTTTAAACTCCGGTAAAATCCCCTGCTATCATTTAAACTGTTTTAATTTAGCCTGCTAACTGGATCAAAGCAGGATTATTAAGTCTCTATGTAAAAAGTTGTAACCATGCTGAAGCCTTTTTATCTACTGTTGCCATAGTTTGGAGGTCTAAAAATATGATTATTTATTTTCATCCGGATTTTCTCGAACACTACGCTTATGATCCGGCAGCAGAACCTGGTAGACTGGAGCCTGCTTTAGAAGCTCTAGAAGCCAGGTACCCTGTGCTCACACCGAACCCAGCTACAAAGGAAGATGTTTTATCAGTTCATTCCCACAATCATTGGGACAGTATTGCCAAGGACAACTTGCTTCATCATACGGCCCTTTTAGCAGCCGGATCGGTCATCAATGCATCAGAAACTGCTGTAAAAGGAGAAGATGCCTTTGCTTTATGCCGCCCTCCCGGACACCATGCTTCTGCAGGCTCATGCTGGGGTTTTTGTTATTACAATAATATAGCTATCGCTGTCATGCGCTTACTTGAACGAGAACTGATTAATAATGCCCTGATTGTAGATATTGATCTTCATTACGGTGATGGCACCGCCAACATTTTCCAGGCAAACGAAGCCGTGACATTTTGGCATATTCGAACGGGCAACTCTGATAATTACATAAAAGCCATGGAAAATGATTTGGGTAAAATTAAAACTGACCTGGTTGCTGTTTCAGCCGGGTTTGATCGTGGTCTTGAAGACTGGGGCGGAATGTTAAGTGAAAGTGATTATCATCGTATTGGCTCTTTTTTAAGTGAATTTGCCAGAAATAACACGAAAAATCGCCTCTTTGCCGCACTGGAAGGAGGCTATAACCCACAGGCCCTTGCTTATAATATCTTGGCTTTTATAGAGGGAATAGAGGCTAATAATTAGGACAAGATTTCATGAACCCAGGATTGCTGGAAACAGCTGTGTGCTGTTAATTTAAAAGAGCCAGTATATCTTTATCAAGGGAAACTCCTTTCATAAACTTTATTTGCATAAGATAAGCAGTGCTTTCCCTCTATATAAAAATTCCTACCTTACCCTGGCCAGGATGCAGCTTTAATATTCAATAATAATAGTGCTTCTATATTAGTAAAACCTGCTGGTATAAAAGCCAGTAAATTAGAAACACTATATTATTGGAAGTTAATGGTTTTTAATAATTTTCTTAACGATCCCTTTCAAAGTCATAAATAATCTTCTCAAGATACCAATCCTCAGAGCGGTTTGGGTATTTTTCTTTCAAACGATCAATTTGCCGGTTTATAGCCTGATCTGCCTGATCAGGAGGCAGCTTGAGCTGGCTTTTCGCCTTTGCCCTCAAAGACCCTCTTTTAATGCGATGCACCGGCCTACTTCCTTTGCTACGCAAAAAGTAACCCGCTATAAATGCTATAATAACCACAACTATAACAGTAGCCAGATCCATTATAGAACCTCCCCTTTGCTTTTCACTGGTTAGTCACTGCACAACATTGTTTCGATTTAAACAAACTCTTCACTTTTTTAAACAGTTGCAGTAAATAAAACAACTAAATTAAGCTTGCTTTAGCTCAGCTCGAATAAAAGTCGGCTTGAGTGGCCCTGGCTGGTATACTATACCTCCTGGCCTTTAGG
>PWMM01000136.1 GCA_003558195.1 Syntrophomonadaceae bacterium | reverse complement strand
CTCAGGGCCAAGCGGGTCGATACCGCTTTTTAGTTCATTTAATAAATAATAGGCGATTAAACCCCTGCCCCCAAAATATTGCCTGTAAAAATTCTCTTCCGGGGCTTCTTTTGTTACTGTACCATCTGATAAGTTTATACGCAGCAGGTTTCCGGCCACTGTCATAAAAATAATACCTCCCATACAAGTTTTAAAGGACGGTGACATTGTGCCTTTGCCAAAATTAACTGCACCGCCAGCGTTTTTATACCAACCATAAACCATAGACCCAGGTTTTTAATCTAGATCTGAATATAATACTCCTCCCACACTTACATCGTCTCTTTCTACTTCTCTAATAACAATTCTCACAGCTTCTTTATCACACTGTAATGTTTTCACAAGGGAATCAGTAACTTCCTTGACCATTTCACGTCTTTGTTCCATGGTTCGACCTTTAAACATGCTGATATGAACTAAAGGCATAACAAAAACCTCCTTTTTTCCCGTCTTTATAGAATTAGAGCGGGTTTTAATGAGATTGTAAAGCTCCTTAATGATGATATTAAACCTTTATGCCAATTTCTTCTGCATTACAAATAGATTCAGGGTAATGACCATTCAAAAAAGCCAGCATATTGGTCGCCACTGCTTCTGCCATTCTATAAGTTGCTTCCTCTGTTATCCCTCCAATGTGGGGAGAAAAAACAACATTTTCAGTGTTGAACAAGGGAAGATCACATTGAAGATCGGGTTCATCACAGAAAACATCGAGACCGGCACCGGCGATCCTATTTTCCCTGAGCGCTTCAGTTAAAGCTACTTCATCGATAACTCCCCCCCTGGCCGTATTAACAATAATTGCGGTGGGTTTCATGAGTTTAAACTCTTTTTCGCTTATTAGATTTTCAGTTTCAGGAGTAAGAGGGACATGCAGGGATATAAAATCGCAAACCGGTAACAGGCTCTCCAGGTCAGGATAGAGTTCAATTCCCTGTGCTTCTGCTTCAGAAGGATCGACAAAAGGATCATAAGCCCTGACTTTCATTTTAAATCCACCTATGGCCATGGCAGCCAGGCAAGACCCTATTGCTCCAGTGCCGATTAACCCTAAAACTTTACCGGTTATTTCATTAGGGCGCAAGTTAGACCGCAAGTCATAGTTCCCCTGCCTTACGGCGTTATCGCAAAGTAACATTTTTTTGGCTGCAGCCAGGAGTAATAAAAAGGCATGCTCGGCGACTGAAACGGCATTTACGCTGGGGCAGTTTAACACCGCAATGCCTTTTTCGGTAGCAGCTTCTACGTCAATATTATCAAGGCCGCGGCCGGCACCGGAAATAGCTTTCACGCTATCTGCCTCTTCAATCACCTCCCTGGTAATTCTTGCAGGGCCTCTTAAAACTATGGCATCAACTTTTTCTTCAAGAACAATTCTTTTCAGGTTAGAGGGATCATAATCATTGGTTTTAATTAAGTGGGCTTCCTGGGCTAAAATCTTTTCCCCAACCGGGTGATACATAGGCAATACCACTAATATTTTTTTTATTTTCTACACCTCCAGTATCTGGCCACCCTTTTATAATTTTTAATAAATCCCCGTAGGAAACCAAAGCTTTTTTAAACAAGATCACCGCTATCATTAAAAGACATGGCCTCTAGCGGTGATTTAATTTCAAAAGATGCTTCCCTGGCTTCATCGATCAGGGATTGAGAAATCATCATTTCGTTTAATTCAAGAGTATTATGGATACGCACTACTTTGGCCTCTTCAATACTACTGCAGTGAGCTGTTTTTAAGGCCAGTTCGATCGCTTTTTGGTCATTTTCCATGGTAATCGGTATTTTGGCCCGGTTTAAGAATCCAGCGGCAATTACATTTTTATAGGTAGCCTGGTAATCGATTTTATCAACTAGTTTGCGCGTTGTTATGTCTGCCAGACCGATACCCATTGCATTGCCCCCGGTTTCTTTAGAGAGATCCAAAACGGTTATGATTTCAACACGGGGTTGAGGAGGGTCTTGCAGATGGGGTAACATAAACCGGCCGGTGATGTTGGTATCCATCCCGGTCCCGCTTATATTCTTTCCTATTTCTTCCACTATTAATAGATCGATTTGTTTAAAGGGAAGGCCTGGCATCAATGCTTTTGATTTTATTAACAATTCTTTTTCAACAGCGGCCATTTGTTCCGGTTTCACGCCTACTATTTCTGCAATTTCTTCCCTGGCATTTTCTATAATGGCCAGGCCACCAATAATTTTATCACTTTTCAATACTTCCCTGGCTATAGTTTGGATCACATCACCCAGGCCCAGAGAATGAATCAGGCTGCACCCTTTTTCTTTGCCCAGGCCAACTGAGATCATTTTTAATAAACCGCTCTCAATAGCACAGGACATAGCAGTGTGAGTTTTGATCCTGTTAATGGCAATGATACCGTCTGCCTTCCAGGCATTGACGTCCATGTATACAGGATCACCGGAACCGGTTTCACCAATCTGGACTACATCCATGCTGGAAATTATGGGTACCCCCATGGTTTCTTCAGTAATCCCGAGACGCTCTAATACTTTCAGCTGGCCCTCTGCAGTAGCACCGCCGTGACTGCCCATGGAGGGAATTATGAAAGGTTTTGCTCCTATCTTTTTCAAGTAGTCAATAGCGCTTTTAAGAATAACCGGAATTTGTGAAATGCCACGACTACCGGCTGTAACGGCAATACTGGCTCCTTCAAAAATTCTACCTTTTAAAGCCAGCTGCTGCAGCTCTTTTTCCACTGTTCCGGGGATATCATTGATCCTGGGAGTCTCAATGGTTTGCGAAACCTTTACCATCTGAGGATATTTAATACCTTCATGTAGCATGATCATAGCCTCCCAAAATAATTATTAAACCATTTCCCGGGCATTATCGTAGCCCGCCTGAACTGCTTTTAAGTTTATTTCCTCAGTCCCTGCCGGAACCCTGGCAGCTACCGCTTTTTTCAGAGCGTCTATACCGACCAGGCCGCTAACAGAGGCTAAAGCGCCCAGGGCTACCATGTTTATAACTATCGATTTTCCGATTTCTTCCCGGGCAATTTTAGAAATCGGAACGGGGAATACCTTTCTTGAAGAAGGTGGAACTTCGGTCACATAATCAGGATCAATGATAACGAGGGCATTTTCATTTGCATCACCGACATATTTATTATAGGCCTGTTGAGAGAGAGCTAAAAAAACATCCGGTTCTATGAGCTCCAGTAAATCTATATCTTCATCACTAATAACCACCTCGGCCCTGCTGGCGCCACCCCTGGCTTCCGGGCCGTATGATTGAAATTGTACCGCAAAGCGTCCGTCATAGAGGGAAACCGCTTCTCCTAAAATTATGCCGGCAAGAATTATACCCTGCCCGCCAAATCCGCTCAATCGCACTTGATATTCTTTGTTATTCATTAACTTTCCGCCCCTTTTTGCAGTTTCTCTACCAGCTTGCGATATTCATCCGTAAACTCAGGCAGGTTTTTGTGGCTCAAAACGCCCACTGGAACTGATCCATTCAAGTCCTGGCTAAAATTATAACTATCAGGCTTTACCCTGACAGATCTTTCTTTTACCCAGCGCATTACATCGTAAGGTGAAGCGAATTTATTCTTGCGTCCATAATAAGTCGGACAATGACTGATCCCTTCAATAAATGAAAATCCTTTGTGTTCAATACCACCGCGAATAAGTTTGCTTAAATGCCTGGGATCATGAGCAATTCCCCTTGCGACATAAGATGCTCCCGCCGCATCAGCAAGCTTACAAATATCAAAGTCCTGCTCCAAATTGCCGTAAGGAGAGGTTGATGCTGTTTTTTGATACGGGGTGAGAGGTGAATACTGACCACCGGTCATACCGTAAATACTGTTATTTAGAAGCACAGTTGTCAGATCAACATTTCTCCGGGCAGCATGAATCAGATGATTACCACCTATTGCCGCCCCGTCACCGTCACCGACAAATAAGAGCACAGTAAGATCAGGCCGGGCCATTTTGATACCGCTGGCAAAGGTGAGCGCTCTTCCATGGGTGGTCTGGATAGTATTGCAATGCATGATGGCATTCGTCCGGGCTGAACAGCCGATCGCAGTTACGGCTACAGTCCGGTAGGGGTCCAGTTCCAGTTCAGCCATGGCTCTTAAAGCCGCTCCCAGGATTATGCCATGCCCGCAGCCAGAACACCAAATATGAGGCAGTTTATGGGTACGCAGATATTTTTTATAATTGTTTTTTTTCATTTCACACCAGCCCTTTAATTCTGTCATATATTTGATCAGGAGTTATAAGCATACCATTACTCTGGTGCAAACCATGGATCCTGGTTTGCAAACCATGCGTTGCGCTTTTTATTTCGCTGTCCAGCTGGGACATATTCATTTCCACTAACAGCACATCTTTTGCTGGTTCAGCTGCTGTTCTTAAATGGTCATAAGGAAATGGCCAGATTGTCTTAAGCCGGAATAGCCCCGCTTTGATACCTTCCTGGCGGGCCATCATGACAGCACGGCGGGCTGAGCGGGCAGTTGAACCATAAGCTACTATTATGATCTCGGCATCATCTGCCATGAAAAGATCAACATCGTCGATCTCTGCGCGATTTCTTTCTATTTTATTATAAAGGCTTTTAATCCGCCGGTCGGCAATATCATGATCATTGGTAGCCGGGAACCCTTCATCATCATAGTTATTGCTCGTAATATGAAAAATGTATTCTTCGCCAAGGTTGGCCATGGGCGGAATATCTGTTCCATCATCTTCAAAAGGCTTGTAATCTTCGGGGGCTACAGTGGGTTTTTTTCTTTCCACCAGGGTCAATTCTTCCCTGCTTGGAAGAACAATTCTTTCTCTCACATGCCCGATAATTGCATCAGAAAGCAGGATTACCGGAATGCGAAATCGTTCAGAAAGGTTTACCGCCCTTACCGTAAGATCGAAACATTCTCGAACAGAGTAAGGGGATAGGGCAATAATGGGATGATCCCCGTGCGTACCCCACCGGGCCTGCATAACATCAGATTGCGAAGGCAATGTGGGCAGACCTGTACTGGGACCGCCGCGCATAACATTAACTACCACACAGGGTATCTGTACATGAATAGCATAACCAAGGTTTTCCTGTTTTAAGCTGAAACCGGGACCACTGGTTGCCGTCATGGCTTTAGTTCCGGCAACAGAGGCACCGATTACAGCGCCTATGCTGGCAATTTCATCTTCAAATTGAACGAAAACACCACCAATTTTAGGCAGTTCCCTGGCCATTACTTCAGCTATTTCAGTCGCCGGGGTTATTGGATAGCCGCCGAAAAAACGAACTCCTGCAGCTATGGCTCCTAAAGCACAAGCTTCATTTCCCTGCAAGAACTGCACGTTATTTCCTGAGTTCAATATATTTTCACTCCTGTTCTTTGTTTATTCTTTTTCCTTTTCAGTCATATCTATGGCAAAATCCGGGCAAATCCAGGCACAGTTTTCACATTCCCTGCATGCCCCAGGATCGGTTTGCTTTGGGTAACCTTGCTCGTCAGCTGCGATGAGATTCTTAGGGCACATCTGAACACAAATCAGGCATTTCTTACACCACTGTTCATTAATCGCTATTGGCATTACCTAATTTCCTCCTTTAAATTTTTCTTAAAGTTGATCTCCACTTCCTCAAGATGTTTAAGCATAATCTGATAAGCAGTTTCGGCATCTTGATTATTGATCGCCTCAATAATTTGTTCGTGTTCTAAAAGGGGATCTGTAGTTCTTTGCTTACTGGTTAGTGAGAGCCAGCTTGTTTGCCGTAAACTTCTATGCATTATATCGGAAAGAGCACTTAAAGTACTGAACAAAATATCATTGCCCGTACTGGAGGCGATATGAAAGTGAAAGTTGTAATCTGGATCCAGGCTAACCTCTCCGCGATCCAAAGTTTTTTTCATTTCTTCCTGGATCTCTCTTAGCTTTATAACATCTTCTGGAGTAGCATTTTTAGCAGCAAGGGCAGCGGCATGAGGTTCCAGTATTTTACGGACCTGTAAAAGCTGCAAGGTTTGAGATGGTTCTATTTCAAACAGGAGGGCAAAAGTATCAAAGTAGTTTTCCATTGATTTTGTGTTTTGAAAATCCCTGACAAAAGAGCCTTTACCATGCTGGACTTCAATTATACCCAAGCTACCAAGGATCGTTATGGCCTCACGCACAGAGCTGCGGCTTACTTCAAATTTTTCAGCCATCTCTCTTTCTGAAGGCAGCGGTGATCCCGCTTTTAAGTGGCCGATCTTGATCTGCTCCTTGATCTGTTCAACAATTTCCATGTATACACGGGATTTATGGGAAACCGGTTTGAATGCCACTTACATCATCTCCTCAGGTGTCCTGACCAGT
>PWMM01000063.1 GCA_003558195.1 Syntrophomonadaceae bacterium | reverse complement strand
CTGAGGCAGAGCCACATTCAGCCTGACACCCGCACTCTTCAGCAGCAAATGTACTGTTACCAGCAATGAAAACACCTATTAACCCAGCTGCCAGCAAGGCCCTGGCCATTTTTTCTGTACCGGAAGGCAAATCCTCTGCTACAGCGGAAAAAGTCCCGGGTAAGGTTCCACAGGAACCAGCAGTTGGAGCCGCTACAATGACCTTAAAAGCACTTTTTGCTTCCATAACCGCGCTAACCTTAGCAATCAGGCTGGTATTGATCTTTCCACCCGCTAACCGGTTTTTACTGGCCAGTATTTTATAAGCCTGCGGCCCTAAAATACGGTCCTGGTAACAGGTTCCAGCCAATCCTTCAGTAATAGAATGATTCATAATATCCAGGATATCTTCTGCCATTTTAAAAACCTGATCAGGACTGATATTACCGCGGGCACTTTCATACCTTAAAGCCAGTTCCCATAAACTAAGTTTCTCTTTATCAGCCAGTGCTAAGGCTTCAGTGGAATTATTCAAGGGAACCTGTAAGTTTTTCCTGGATAGAACCGGTAAAACCGGGTCAAGTTGAATAACTGCTGTAGAACCAGTGTTTTTTTTAATGGCCTGGACTAGTTCATCTTCTAACCTAAAACCTGTTTTCAAATTGATCAGTAGCCGGCCGGCATTTTTTTCATAATTGATATAATCATAGCCGGGGACCAGGTTTTTAATAATTGCTGTGCATTCATCCTGGTTGATACTGCTTTTAGCAGGATAGAAAAAAAGACTATCATAAAAGTCACCGTTAATTGAAACTGCAAACCCATCAATATTGGTGACGGCGATCATACCTCCACCGGTGGAAAGGCAAATCAGGGTTCTTTCTGCCCCGCTGGTGCTGGAAGCTTTGATCTGGTAAGTGTTGGGATGATCAGCTTGAATCGGCTTTATTTCAAAACAGAGATCAAGGTTTTTTTGACGGGCAAGATGAAGTGAATCGACCAGGTCAGGATCATTTAACTCCATTCCCAAAAGTCCCCCGGCCAAACCGATATCAGCGCCCTGTTCATGGTAAGTAGAGGCCAGGGAGCCATCCGGATCGAAACTGACGTGGCAGGAAACACAATTCCCAGGCAGGCTTTGTCGAATGATCTTCCCGATGCGAACCGATGCTGCGGTGTGTGAGCTCGATGATCCCCTCATTACCGGACCGATGACATCATTGAAAATGCTCGGGGGTTGCTTATCCATAATTGTCTATCAAATCCTTCCATAAGGTCAGCCAAATTTTTAATAAGACCAGGCTGATAGATTGCAAAATAATTTATTTAATCGCTTCCTTCACCTTTAATTACAGCCAGCGGTAGCAAGCGGGCTACCTTGCTGATCATATCAATTTCGTCAAAAGTGTCGATAACCATTTCGATGTCTTTATAAGCTTGCGGTGCTTCGTCAAGATAAGCTTTAAAATTTCTTCCTGAAACTATCACTTCAGAAAGCTCACTTTTTAAATCATCTACCGAAATTTCTTTTTTAGCCGAGCGCCTGGAAAGAACTCTGCCGGCACCATGGTTTACCGAGTTATATATTTTACTTACATCCGGCTCAGCCCGAACCACGTAAGAAGCAGTGCCCATACTACCGGGAATGATAACCGGATGGCCGGTAAGCCGGTACTGCTCCGGATTTTCTGAATGACCGGTCGGCAGAGCCCTGGTAGCCCCTTTACGGTGGATTAGCATAGAACGACCCCCGATTTCTTCAAAGCGGGCCGTATTGTGGGCAACATCGTACACCAGGCTTAAATCAAAGTTTTTATCATCATCTCCGAATACAGTGCTGAAAGCTTTACGGACATCATCTGTAATCCACTGGCGGTTGCAGAAAGCAAAATTTATGGCGCAGGCCATCGCAGCCAGGTATTTTTCCCCTGTGTCGGATTTGATTGGTACTGAAGCCAGCCCGGCTGAAGGAAGCTCAATCTTGTAGGCAGGGGCTTTTTCTTTCATGATAGCAGTGAAATCATTACAAATCTGATGCCCAAATCCCCTGCTTCCGGTATGGATTAAAACCGTCAGCATCCCTTTTCTAAGACCGTAAACAGCAGCAGTATGATGATCAAAAACCGTTTCTACAAATCCCAGTTCAATAAAATGATTACCACCACCGATAGTAGAGAGCTGTAAACCGCGCTTGCGGGCTTCTTTGCTGACCACATTAAGATCTGCCCCTGAAATAACACCCCTGTCTTCTATGGCTTCCAGGTCAGCCTTCCTGCCGAAACCCTCTTCGATTAAATAAGGAACCCCTTCTTCAACGAGGGCTTTAAAATTACTTTTGATCAAGTTATGATGTTTGCTCTTACGGCCCACTCCACTGGGCACCCTTTGTTCAATGGCCTTAATCAGTTCCCGCAGGGTGGATTTATCAAGACCGCCCGGGTCAATGTTGGTTTGCAGCAAGCGCACTCCACAATTAATATCCATACCGACTGCACCAGCTGAAATTAGGCCTTTTTCAGCGTCCATGGCCATAACGCCGCCTATGGGCAAGCCAAAACCGCTGTGAATATCAGGCATTCCCACGACCGGATCAATAACCCCTTTTAGTGAAGCGGCATCCATTAATTGCTGCAACGATTGATCTTCTAATGAGGATTGAAATAACTGCTGGTTAAGATAAACTAGAACATCAGCGTTCATTTTGCCGTGCCGGTGAATGCGATAACAATTTTGCCCTGCCGGTTTCAATACAGGCATCTTATCACTCCTCCCGGTCAAATAAATTTGAAAAAACTTTCCGGGGAAAAAACTGGATCAGGCTTTAAAATTCATTTTTTCGAGGACATTTTTTAAAGCAGGCAAAATATTAACGTTAGTAAGAGGAAAATGAATGGGAGTGACAGATATGTAGCCCTCCCTGACCGCCCTGGTATCAGTATCTACATCTTCATTGTCATCTTCAACCAGTTCTCCGGCTAACCAGTAATAGATCCTACCCCTGGGATCAATCCTTTTTTCAAAGGCATTGCGGTAGCGCCTGTTTCCAAGTTTAGTAGCCATTACACCTTTTATCTTTTCTACAGCGGTGGGAACATTTATATTGATTAAAGTTGCAGCCGGCAGTTCTGCATCCAACAGTAGAGGAAATAACTGGCAAACAAAGCGGGCGGCATAATCAAAGCTAGCACTTGAGCCGTTGCCGGTTAAAGAAATGGCAATTGATGGTATATCTAAAATCAAACCTTCTACAGCAGCTGAAACTGTTCCCGAATAGAGTACGTCAGTTCCTAAATTACTGCCCCGGTTAATTCCTGATATGACCAGGTCAGGTTTATCATCCAGGATCGCTTCAATGGCAAGTTTTACGCAATCTGATGGGGTGCCGTTTACTGAATAACCTTTTAAATCCGGGTTGTGTAAATAGCTGATCTCATCTACTAAAAGCGGACGATGCATGGTTATTGCATGTCCGACAGCACTTCGCTCGCGATCTGGTGCTACTATAGTTAACCTGTAGCTATTATTTTCATAAAGACATTGGCTGAGGCGTTGAATGCCTTCAGCGTAAATGCCATCATCATTGGTGATTAGGATATGTTGTTTTTTCATAACTAATTATCTAAATTGGTACTCCTTTCTTTTTCTGCCCTAGACCTGACTTAATCATCCGTTTTAGTATCTCCTTTTATGGTCTAACGCTTTTTAACCTTTCTATTTCTATTTTAAACCTTTGTGCAAAGTTTATAAAGCTTTTCCTGGTCCGGTTTATGGACTATTCCTTTTTCAGTAACCAGCGCTGTAATTAACCCTGCCGGGGTAACATCAAAAGCTGGATTGAAAACACTGGTATTCTCAGGAGCTACACTGTTGCCAGCAAAACTGGTGATCTCTTCGGAGCTTCGTTCCTCAATTATGATTTTATCTCCGGAAGAAAGTTCTAAATCTATAGTGGAAAGAGGAGCCGCTATGTAAAAGGGGATCTTATGATATGATGCCAGAACAGCCAGGGCGTAAGTGCCAATTTTATTTGCACAATCGCCATTTCCGGCAATGCGGTCAGCACCAACCACGATTAAGTCCACCTGGCCCTTTTTCATAAGGTAGGCGGCACAACTATCGATGATTAAAGTGGCCGGTATGTTTTCATAAAACATTTCAAAACTGCTTAAACGGGCACCCTGTAGAAGAGGCCTGGTTTCATCAATATAGACATGGATGTTTTTACCCTCCTGTGCTGCTGCTCTTATCACCCCCAGGGCAGTACCAAAACCACCTGTAGCGAGAGATCCGGCATTGCAATGCGTTAATATTGATGCGCCTTCAGGGACCAGAGCAGAACCATTTTTACCAATCATCCGGTTATGCTCCACGTCCTCTTTAAAAATCTTTTCAGCTTCCTCCAGCAACCCTGCAGCAATTTCCCGGGGAGTTAGATGATCATTCATAGAGAGCCATTTTTCAATCCTTTGCAAAGCCCATGCCAGGTTTACAGCAGTAGGTCGGGAGGCAAGCAGTTCCTGGGAAGCTTCAGCCAACCTGGCTTTGAGACGTTCGTAACTGGAGCACTCTGGTAAGCTCTGAAAGCCGCACAGCGCCATAGCGAATGCGGCAGCAATACCGATTGCCGGGGCTCCGCGTACCGCCAGCGTACAAATAGCCGCTATGACATCGTGATGGTTTTTACAGGGCAGATATTCAACACGGTGCGGCAACAGTCTTTGATCAAGGATATAAAACGTTTCCTCTTTCCAGTAAAAGGTCTGTAAGGATTTGAATTTATGCATTATTGATTCTCCCGGGGATAATATTTTCCTGCTTCTTTGCAGCTGCAGGATGATCCTGGTTTGATTTCAGTAATTGAGGCTTTTAGCAGTTCTTCTAATTGTGGCCTATCTTTTTCCATTGCCGCCAGAACTTCTTCCTGGGTCAATAGGCCGTTGTTTAAGCCGGCGGCATAATTGGTAGGCAAGGCTATGGTTGCATAGCAGAGCCCTGCTTCCCTGGCCAGGATCGCTTCAGGGATGCTGGTCATACCCACCACATCTGCTCCCCAATCCTTGAACATCTTGATTTCGGCCGGGGTCTCAAAACGAGGGCCTTCGGTGCAAATATAGCATCCACCGTCAATCATTGCCTGGTCCAGGCTCCTTCCCGCTTTAAGAATAGATGATCTTACCTCATTACAATAAGGCTCTGAAAAGTCGGTGTGCACCACAAATCCTTCTTGACCCTCATAAAATGTTAAAGGCCGCTGCCTGGTAAAATCAATACATTGATCAACAATCACCCGTGTGCCCGGAACCATTTCCCGCCTCATGGTGCCCACGGCTGCTGTAGCAATGATAGCATCAACATCCAGGGTTTTGAGAGCAGCAATATTAGCCCTGTAATTTACCAGGTGAGGCGGCACGTTATGGCTATCACCATGGCGGGGCAGGAAATAAACTGTTTTATCCTGGTAGGTACCTGTTTTTAGAGATACTTTTCCATACCTGGTATCGGTGGTAAACTCTTTATAGTTTTCAATAAAAGATTGCCTGTAAAGACCTGAACCCCCGATTATGGCCACTTTAAATTCTCTCATTATAATGCCTCCTGTTATGAACTGAAAGCTTTTGCATGCGGAAATAAACAATGGATAAACAGTAATTGCAAATTTGTTTAAAACTTCGAGCGAGATTTAAAAAATCCTGCTGCAAATCTGTTGACGTGTTTTATAAAATGAGCTATACTATAAAATGCTTGAAAAGAGAATAATTGCTTGGCCGACGTAGCTCAATGGAAGAGCAGCTGATTTGTAATCAGCAGGTTGGGGGTTCGAGTCCCTTCGTCGGCTCCATGCAAGAATCTGGAGAGGTACCCAAGTTGGCCAAAGGGGGCAGACTGTAAATCTGCTGGCATACGCCTTCACTGGTTCAAATCCAGTCCTCTCCACCACAATGGGCCATTAGCTCAGTTGGTAGAGCACCTGACTTTTAATCAGGGTGTCCCAGGTTCGAATCCTGGATGGCTCACCAAGGCTACAAACACAGTAAGGACGGGAATTTATACTCCCGTCCTGCTGTTTTTATCGGGTAAATTATAAGATTAACAGGGGCAGTTGACCTGCTACCTGCATCTTATTTTTTAGCTTAGATCTTTTTAACCACGGGCGGTTCAATCTCCTGGTTCGGTCTAGTCAAGGGGACTGCAGCCATGTCCTTATGGACTTTTAGCTGCTTTGTGGAGTAATAATCTTTCATTTCCTGGTCCGCAGTTTCAGAAAGAGCAGCCTGGGCATTGTATTTCTTTTTGCCACGTTTATCCAACCATTTATAAGTGCCGTCATTTTTAAGGACCCTTGTTTTTAAAGTGTCGGAAAAAAGGGTATCCAGGATATTTAAAACCTTCTCCCTGATTGCCTGGTTTTCTATTTCAAATAAAAGTTCTACACGCCGATTCAGGTT
>PWMM01000084.1 GCA_003558195.1 Syntrophomonadaceae bacterium | reverse complement strand
ATGGCCTGCCAGCAAAGTATGCAGTTATTTGGAGGCGCTCTGAAACAGGAGGATCTGTTTGAAGGGGCAACCATTGCAGGGGCAGCAACCTTAAACGATCTGGCCCTCGATGCTGATGCCATTCTTTCTTTTTAAAAATAATTCCTGCCGATAAGAAGGATTTTATTCAACTATAGCGAACCTTTTAAGCGTAGCATGGTAGAACGGCAGGGTAGTTACAGTACTTATGCCGGTCTTGGACCGGTATATTTTTGTCTGTTAATACTCCCAACCGGAGTATTTCTTTTTGCCCCGGCCGTTGATCTAAGATCAACTCTAGGAGGAGGAACATGATGAAACAATTGTTACTATTTGTAGCCCTGGCCTTTGTGCTGGTGCTTGGTGTCGGCTGTGGCGACGCTGCTGTAGAAGAAACTGCTGATGAAACAGATGATGAGACAGTACAAGAAGATGTAGGTGAAGAAACAGAAGACGAAAGCTATGAGTTTACCCTGGCTCATTTTTTCCCGGCCGGTCATCCTGCTGAAACCGATTTAGTTCAGGGATGGGCCCAGGAATTAAGCGAAGCCAGTGGGGGCCGGATTGAGATCACCAGCTACCCGGGCCAAACCTTGCTTGAAGCAGATGATACTTATAGTGGAGTTGTCGCAGGTATGGCAGACATTGGATTGTCCGCTTTCTTTTATACCCGCGGCCGCTTTCCTGTTTTAGAGGCTTTCGAGCTTCCTGGCATTGTCTATAATGATTCTTACATGGCCAGTAAAGTAGCCTGGGAGGGAATTAAGCAACTACAACCAGATGAAGTGCAGGATACCGAGCTGATGTTTGTGTTGGCTACCGGGCCGGGTGATCTCTTCACAACCACTCCGGTGCAAACCCTGGAAGACTTACAGGGCCTGAAAATCCGGGCGGCCGGATTGAGTGCCGACACACTATCACTGCTTGGAGCAACTCCGGAAGCCATGCCTCAACCCGATGCCTATGAGGCAATTCAGCGCGGTCTCGTGGATGGTAACCTGGCCCCGGTTGAAGTTTTGCAAGGTTGGAGGCATGCTGAGGTAACAGACTACCTGACCCGCACGCCTTTTTTATATAATGCTGTATTTTTTGTGACCATGAACCAGGAAAAATGGGATGGCCTGCCGACGGAAATGCAAGAGGTCTTCCTGGAGGTTAATGAGCGCTTTTTTGAAGAAGTCGCTTCCGGGTTGTGGGATGCTCAGAATGAGGCAGCTCTGAGCTGGGCAATTGAAGAAACCGGGCAGGAAGTGTTTGAACTGACTGCTGATGAAAAAGAAAGATGGATCGAAACAGTTCAACCGATCCAGGCTGATTTTGTGACCAGGATGAATGAGCTGGGTTTTGACGGTGAAATAATTCTTGAAACAGTTAAAAGCCTGGCTGAAGATTATCAATAAAGTTTTAGTATTCCCGTGCAACCCTTGAAAGAGGTATCCGGGCTGTTAATTTTTTGGCCCGGGTATTTCTGCAAGGGTTTTTAAAAGTAAGAGCAATTATTATGATTGTAAATCCATCTATAAAGGGTGATTGCCTGTGCAATTTCTGGAGGTAGTAGTTAATAAATTAAGCCGTGGGCTTGATTTTTTGGCTGGAATAATCCTTGCCGCCACCGCAACCCTGGTGGTGGCTAATATATTAGGGCGGGCTCTACTTGGCCAGTCAATACTTGGCACTTACGAAATGGTCGGGTTTTTTACTGCAGCAGTGGTGGGGCTATCTTTGGCTCGCTGCGCCCTGGAGAACGGTCATATATCGGTAGGCTTTATCGTAGATAAACTCCCCACTCAAGTCCAAAAAATTATAGATTTGTTTACTGGAATCCCGGTAGTAGTATTTTTATTTGTACTTGCTTATAACCTTTTTAAATATGGACTGCAAATCGCAGAAAGCGGTGAGGTTTCATCCACCACCCAGATGATTTTTTATCCGTTCATTTACATGGTAGGACTGGGTTTTCTAGTATTAGCCTGTACAGTTTTCTTAAAGCTATTCCAGAAGTTTGCAGGAGGTGAAGTAGAGTGAGTCCTACCACAGTGGGTATGATTGGAATCAGCTTTTTTTTCCTTTTAATTGCATTAAGGATGCCTATTGCTTATGCCATGGCTATGGTTGGTTTTGCAGGTTTTGGTTACCTTACTTCAACTTCGGCAGCTTTAACGATGGCTTCAACGGAATTATTTTCCACTTTTTCCCGCTATTCTCTCAGTGTAATTCCCATGTTTATTCTGATGGGGTTTTTAGCATTTCATACCGGGATGGGAACCCGTTTATACGATCTGGCTTATAAGATGATGGGACACCTGCCGGGGGGCCTGGCTATTGCTACCCAGGCTACATGTGCCCTTTTTGGCGCGGTATGTGGATCGAATACCGCTACGGCTGCTACTATCGGGGCCATTGCCCTGCCGGAAATGCGCAAGTATAACTATGACCATTCACTTGCCACGGCCAGTGTAGCAGCAGGGGGAGCATTAGGGGTTTTAATTCCGCCCAGTGTTATATTCATAGTTTACGGTATTGCCGCCGAACAATCGGTGGGACGGCTTTTTTTAGCTGGCATTATCCCCGGTATCCTGCTAATGAGCCTATACATGCTGGTAATTTACCTGGTGGCAAAAAGCAATCCCGTCCTGGGGCCGCCGGGTATACGCTCCAATTGGCAATCCCGTTACAAGGCTTTAGGTGGAGGGTTGCTAGAGGTAATGGTGGTATTTACCATTTCGTTGGGCGGCCTTTTTGCAGGCTGGTTTATGCCTACTGAAGCCGGGGCGGTTGGGGTAGCCGGTGTAACACTGGTTACGGCTCTTAAAAAAAGGATTAACCCGGGGATCATTATACGCTCCCTGGCCGATACGACCCGGACTACAGCCATGATCATGCTTTTAGTTGGTTCAGCGGTAATATTTGGCCGATTTATTGCAATTAGCCGGATTCCCTTCGCCATGGCTGCATGGGTGGCAGAACTTGCTTTGCCTTCTTTTGCTGTGATTGCATTAATATTACTGATATACCTGGTTTTGGGCTGTTTTATCGATGCCCTGGCTTTGATCTTGTTAACCATTCCGATCTTTTTACCGGTGGCTGTAGACGTGCTTGGCTATGACCCGATTTGGTTCGGGGTGATTATCGTGATGGTTGTTGCTATGGGAGTGATTACCCCTCCGGTGGGGATGAATGTTTATATTATCAAAGGCGTTGCCGTTGATGTCCCGCTCGAGAAGATCTTTCGCGGGATCTGGCCATTTTTATTCGCCATAGTCCTGGCCCTGGCTTTACTGATTATTTTTCCAGGATTGGCCACCTATCTACCATCTTTGATCTAAGGGCAAACCGGTTTTATAGATTGAATTCGCCTTTAAACTGTTTTTATTTTTAACTAATTGGTTTAAAATCTATTCAATAAAGGTAATGTGTATTATAATTATATGAAGGGCAGTAATTAATATTTGTTTATATAAAATTACCTGTTTTAGGAAAATTGTTAAGTGAGGATTGGATATGCGAAATAATAAGCCGCTAATTGTTTTCATATTTCTATCGGCAGCGCTGGTTTTCTTTACAGTACTGGTGGGGATGGTTTTAATTCCTGAGTCTGCTAAACTGGCTCAATTGTACATCGGGGAAGTTGACCTCAGTGTTATTCCAGACGGGACTTACTGGGGTTCGGCAGAAACCGTTATGGCGGCAGCATCTGTTACTGTAACGGTGAAAAGTCAAGAGATCGCAGATATTGAGTTGACCAGGCATATCCATAGCAATGGAAAGAAAGCTGAAGCAGTTCTAGACCGGGTTATTGAAGAACAACGGCTGGGAGTTGACCTGGTGGCTGGAGCGACAACAAGCAGCATGGGTTTATTGAAAGCAATAGAAAACGCTTTGCAGGATGAGAATTGATAATGCCGGGTTATAAGAAATCTAGATATACTGCACTTTAAGTACGAGCTGCTCAGGCTTTTTCCAACCGAACATTTAAAAAGCCGGTTTACAAAAGGGCTGTGAAGAATTAATTTTGCAGCTCTACTGTTATAATATCGCCTTTTCCGGGCTAAACCCTTAGTTTTTTAACTTTGCCTAAATTTGGCTGACTTTTTAGAGGCCTTAGAAACTTAAAACCTTATTGAATTTGTGAGTGATCATTTTCCAGACCTGATCTTGTGGTGCCGGTTTTTTAAGGGCTAGCCGTTATGAAAAATACTTTAACTTTGAGGTTCGGCGAGCAGTAGTTCGCGCAGTGAGCATGGTTCAAGGCCTCGCTCTCTCAGGCCATGAATAATATTAGGCAGGGCTTCGATGTCAGCCTCGGTAAAATGCAGCAGGACAATACTGCCGCCCCGGGCGTTTTGCAGAACATGTTCAGTTATCCTGGAAGCAGTGTAAGCTTCATTGCGCAGGGCATAAACTAGCTCAACATCCCACATAATCGGAAACATTCCCTCTTCAGCTACTATCGGCTGCAGTCGTTCCCGCTGGTAGTCCTGACCCGCTAAAAACCCATCACCGTACGGTGGGCGGAAGAAAAGGGTATGGTAAGCTTCACCGAGGACATTATCCACGGCTTCTTGCCATCCGCTAAGTTCTTCCCTGACCCTTTCCTCGGAAAGGTTGCTTAAAAAAGGGTGGCTGTAAGTATGGTTTCCTAATTCATGGCCTTCCTGCACGGCTCGTTTCCAGCTTTCCGGGTAAGCCTCCACGTTTTGCCCGGTGGGGAATAGGGTAGCACTCACCCCGAGTTCTCTAAGGTAATCCAACGCCCGGAGGTTAACTGCTTCACTTCCCCCGTCATCAATCGTAATGGCGACCTTGTCGGTTTCCCGGTTGCCGTGTTCAATTAATGATTCAGAACGCATCATTTTGTTTTCTTCATGGAGTTGTTGATTTTCTTCCCTTAATCGCTCGTTTTCTTCATATATTTCATCATACTTATTTTGCATTTCACTTTGTTCTTCTTGAAGTTGATCAATTTTTTGATCAAGCGATTTTAACTGGTTTTGAAGTGATTGTGCTGTTATGAACTGGGTGGCACTAAAAAACCCGAGCAAGGCTACCAGGGCTATTAAAACCAGGAAAATAAAAATCTTCAATGATGACGTTTTTTTGGAATGCCTTCTGCCTATGTTATAATGATTCTCCATGGCCACATCTTTCTTGTGTAAATATGGTTTGTATTTATATTTTCTTGCTTATATGTTAACCTACTAAAAAAGATTAGGCAATATTTTTTTGGTGCTCTTCGGTTTTTCAATTTACTATAGTAAGGATGTGCTTATTAATGAAAACGTTGTTGGCTCTTGCGTCAAGTCCTCGCCTGAATGGCAATAGTGAAATTCTATTAAAGGAATTTTGCCGCGGTGCAAAAGAAATGGGTTGGAATATTGAACTGGTGCATATTAATAAGTTAAAATTTCGCCCCTGCCAGGCTTGCGATGCTTGCGCTAAAGATGGTAAATGTATCGTAAAAGATGATATGCAGGATATTTACCCACTGGTTACCAATTCTGATGCCCTGGTTATTGCCAGCCCGGTTACCTTCGGGTCACTGAATGCCCAACTGAAAATGCTGATCGACCGCTTTCAATGCTGGTGGCATGCCAAGTATAACCTTGATGCACCATTTGTTCCTGACGAGCCGAAACGCCAGGGTTTTTTCATTTGCGTCGGCGCTCTAAAAAGGAAGCGGTATTGTGAAAATGCCATTGAAATCGTCAAAGTTTTTTTCCACAATATTAATCACCAGTTTGCCGGCAGCCTGGCTTTTCGTGGTTACGATGCAAAGGGAGCTATCCTCGAAAACCCGGAAGCGCTAAAAGAAGCCTACCAGGCTGGAAAAGACTTTATAGCTGAAGTTGAAGAAAAAACGGAACAATAAAGAATCTGGGAAAGGGGACCTGCCCCCCTTTCCCAGGGGTTTAAATTGTGCTTTCGGCGGTTGCTGCCTGATTGAATACCAGGCCTTCACTGCCTTTTGTGATCTTGATCGGGCTTGCTGTACTGACTTCTCCGGCAATAATCCGGCGTGATAGCGGGGTTTCTACTTCATTTTGGATCACCCGCTTCAAGGGCCGGGCTCCAAACGCGGGATCGTAGCCTTTTTCGGAAAGATAGGAGACTGCGTCTTCCTCCCACTGGAGCTCTAAATTGGCTGTATCAGAGAGCCGTTTATTCAATCTATTCAGCAGCAGCTCAGCGATTTTATGGACCTGTTCTTTTTCTAAGGCCTTAAAAACGATAGTTTCATCCACCCGGTTTAAAAATTCAGGGCGGAAGTGATTGCGTAGCAAGCTTAAAACGGTGCTTCGCATCTGGTCGTACTCGCCTCCCTGTTCATGAAAAGCGAGGATTTCCTGGCTGCCGATGTTGGAAGTCATGATCAGGATGGTGTTCCTGAAATTAATGGTTCTGCCTTTTCCATCAGTCAGGCGGCCGTCGTCAAGGATCTGCAGCATGGCATT
>PWMM01000071.1 GCA_003558195.1 Syntrophomonadaceae bacterium | reverse complement strand
GCCCGCAATGGAAGTCAATGCAAGGGGAATTAGTTCTGTTATATATAAGATTATAATTACGCCTAAAATTATCAAGGCGGTATAAGCAGGATCCATTCTTTATCACTTCACCTTTCCTTTTCATATGAAATATGTTTTAAAAAACTATCCCTTAACCTTCCAGGTGAAACAAGCTTTTTTAGAGGATAATTGTTAGAGGGGGATTAAAAAATGTATGGTTTCATTATTTTTCATCTCACTTGATGTCAAAAATTTTGTAACTTCCAGGAGGGTCGTGTCCGGATCGTTATATTTGAGATATTGAAACGAGCTATACTATAAAGGCTTGATAAAGAACTGAGGCCCTCATGAATGCCTTAGTAATATTATCACAACAGCCTGAGCAAATCAAATAATCTCTTTCTTAATAATAAAAAGCCGGGCAACAACAAATATGTGCCCGGCTTTTTGATTGCGGCTGCTTAGATTAAGCACCTGAATCCGATTTCATGGCTATCATGATAAAATAGCCCATAATACCAATATATCCTCCTACAAAAATGATAAACCAAAGGATAATTTCAGCGTCCATTTATAATCCTCCTTTTTGATGTTAAGGAGCCCCGGTAAATGATGATAGGTTCAGTCTACCGGGATCGTTTTTAATAACTATTCATCCTTTTTAGTCATCGGTCCGTCAATAACGTTTTTGTTAAAGAAGTTATTTAAAGCCAGACAGATGATAAGTAGTATACCCCATTGGAAGACCATGGTGCCCACGTTGTACAGTTCAAAGGGGTGCCACCAGGTATCGGGGTACCAGCCGATGGCTTGCCACACCCACCAGCCGAAAATGCCAATAAACATTAACGGGATCAGGCGGATAAACAAGGACCACCAGGCACCGACCTGTATGTCGCTGAATTCGTTCAGTTGAGCCCTTGCCTTGTCTACCCCGTAGACCATCATGGCCACGGCGGTTAAAAGCCCACTGATCAGAAGGCCTACGCCCCAGACCCAGTCCTGGTTATCCAGGAAGTTGAAGCTAAGGGCAGAAGGAATCCCAAACAGGAAGGTAGCGATACCGCCATAAAGAGCGGCTTTTTTCCGATCAATGCCGAAGTTGCTTAGGTTGGTGGTAATCAGCTCGATCATGGCGATCAGCGAAGATACTCCGGCCAGTGACAGGGCCAGGAAAAACAGAGAAGAGACCGCCCATGAGCCGGGCATATCGGCCAGGAGATTAACCATGGCGATAAAGGTAATGCCAACGTTGCCTTCACCGGTGATGGCCACGGCTGCTTCGTAGGTAGGAGCGATGGCAAAAACGGTACTCAGCACGGCTATCCCGGCAACAAAACCGACGAAAACGTCTGCGAAACCGATGATGAAGCTGTTGACAGCAATATCTTCTTTTTCTCGGGCATATACTGCGTAAACTAACAGCAGCCCCCAACCAGCCCCCGTAGACCAGGCGGCCTGGGTAAATGCCTGCAGCCAGATTTCACCGGTTCCCAGCAGGGACCAGTCCGGCACGAATAAGAAACGCAGCCCTTCTGCCGCTCCGGGTAGAGTTGCTGCGCGGACTGCAAGGATGGCCAGGACTACAAATAGGGATGGAAGCATAACTTTCAGAACACTCTCAAGACCACCTTTGATCCCCCGATAAACAACTAAAAATACAATTAGGACAGCGATAAAATGAAATCCGACTGTTTCCACCGGGTTGGTTATGAAAGCATCCCAGAAAGCCTGGCCGTCAATGCCAGGCGTAATACTGCCGGACACTGCATAAACAAAATAACGGATAGTCCATCCGCAGACTACTGCATAGTAGAAGGTGATACCAATGCAGACCAGGGCCATCCATGCACCGACCCAGGTATATTTTTTGCCCATGAAATCCCGGAATGCACCCACATTACCCAACCTGGAGCGGTAGCCCATTAGAAATTCAGCCATCAGTAGAGGAATGGCCCAAAGAACCAGGGCAATGGTCAGGGCAATCAGAAAAGCCCCTCCACCCTGGCTGGCTGCTATCCTGGGGAAACGCCATATGTTTCCGGTACCTACAGCCATGGAAATCATGGCGATGATCATAATCATTCTGCCACTCCATTGTTCTTGTCCGTTAGACATAAAACTACTTCCTCCTCTCAACTGCTAAAATAAAAATGAATAAAAGCATTTCTTTTAAACTATACCCTGTCTTAACAACCTTTATAGTTAAGTAACTATAAGCATCACCCCTAATACCAAAATCTAGATATCAGAATTATTTCTATGTAAAGTATTATAGCAATTTTTGTGCCATATTATACCTTTGCTAAGCTTTAAAATTCTAAAATTATAGTAAAATTGGTCAGTGCTGCTTTTAAAATAGGGTAATTATCATTAATATTATATCTAATTTCAAGAATTATGCAAGGTTTGCAATTGCAAAATATTTGCAATAAGTGAAATCAGCAATGCTAAAGAGGAGCCCTACATTTCCGGTAGCCAATGATTCTTAAGCTATGCTAAGGCAAGCAGACAGAACATAGTAATTTGAAAAGCAATATAATTTTTTCCACAAATGATTTCATAAAGGCTTAAAGAGTTATTATTTGTAACAGTTTTTTAGAAAGGCTGCTATTAACCATAGTATAATTATCCTGTTAAACCAAAGATGTCAATGAGCTGACAGTATATGGAGAGTTTCTATAAGGCATGACATTTCTGTAGTGTCAATAAACTGACACATGTCAACTTGTTGACACTATCGTTTTAAAATGGTTTCTCTATCATTATCCCTTAAATACTTCTATTTCGGTTAATGATTTCCTTTTCTTTTAAAAGAGGCTTTATTGATAAAGTAGTTTGCCTGGTGAACCGGTTAAATTCGCTTTGATAGTCTAACCAGGTAGTGAAAAAACAGTTTTAATAGCAAAGGGTTTGATAGTTTGGCATAATAATTGCTATTATTTATAAGCAGCCATATTTAGATCAATTCATACTTAAACAAATTATGAAGGTTTAGTTTGCAGTGATTATGATAAAGGCAGGAGGGAATTAGTTTGAGAATTGAAGATCACCCGATAATTAAATTTAAACGAGGTAAGCCTGTGAGCTTCACTTTTGAAGGGCGCCAGATCGAAGCTTTTGAGGGAGAGACCATTGCAGCAGCTCTTCATGCTGCAGGGGTAAGAGTTTTAAGTCATAGCCATAACCTGAAGCGCCCGAGGGGTTTCTTCTGTGCTATTGGGAATTGCTCGTCCTGTTTGATGAAAGTAAATGGGGCTTACAATGTTAGGATTTGTGTTGAACCGGTTAATGAAGGAGACCGGGTAGAGATGCAGGAAGGAAGAGGTGACATCATTGCTCAAGCCTGAGATTGCCATTGTAGGTGGAGGACCGGCTGGTTTATCAGCTGCCTTGAGTGCGGTTCGCCAGGGTGCGGAGGTAATGCTGCTTGACCGTGATCCGAGCCTTGGAGGTCAGTTGGTCAAGCAAACCCACATGTTTTTTGGCTCAAAAAAGGAATACGCTGCTATCCGGGGTATCGACATCCCGGGAAAATTAATATCTGCCCTGGAGGATGAAGGTAAAGGCAGGTTTAAACCTTTATTAAATACAGCCGTTTTGGGTTATTATGATGACGGAGTTATTCTTGCCGACAAAGAAGAAGAGGCCATGCTTATTAAACCACAAAAAATTGTTATTGCCACGGGAGCGGCAGAAAAGATGCTTCCCTTTCCGGGTAACGATCTGCCAGGGGTCTATGGAGCCGGAGCAGTTCAAACATTAATGAATGTTTACGGTATCAAGCCCGGAAACCGGGTTCTAATGGTTGGCGCCGGTAATATTGGCCTTATAGTTAGTTATCAACTTAGGCAGGCAGGTGTAGAAGTAGCGGCTATAATCGAAGGAGCATCGCGTATAGGCGGTTACCTGGTCCATGCTACTAAAGTTAGGCGGGCCGGAATCCCCATCTTAACCTCTCATACCATAAAAGAAGCTTACGGTAAGCAGAAAGTTGAAGGGGCCCTGATCTGCAACCTTGACGAAAACTGGTGTGCCATACCAGGAAGTGATAAAGACATGAAAGTAGATGTTATTTGCCTGGCTGTCGGTTTGACACCGCAAACCGAACTATTATGGCAGGCAGGCTGCCAGCAAAAATATCTTCCTGAACTTGGCGGTTATGTTCCGCTGCGCAATGAAAAAATGCAGACCAGCCTTTCCAGTGTTTATGTGGCCGGTGATGTGGCCTGTATAGAAGAGGCGGGTTCAGCAATGGTTGAAGGAAAAATTGCCGGCTTGTTTGCAGCGGCTGACTTGGGCTACGATGAAAAAGTTGAAGAACGTTTTCTTGCTTATTCACAGGAACTTGAAGAGTTGAGAGCGGGGCCCACAGGGGCAAAAATTCGAGAGGGCCTTGCCAGACTAAATGGAGGTGTTTAAAATGTTGGAGAAAACCGGTGTGCCCGATCCGGAACAAATAAATAAGATAACCCCTTCGCAGGAAAGGCTGAAGAACGGGCCGGTAGCAATAGTGGAATGTTTCCAAAATATCCCTTGTGATCCCTGTCGCTATGCTTGTAGGCAGGGAGCGATTAAAGAATTTGCAGATATTAATGATTTACCGGTCATTGATCACGAAGAATGTAATGGTTGCGGCCTTTGCATTAGTGAGTGCCCTGGCCTGGCAATTTTTGTAATTGACGCCTCATACAGTGCAGATGAAGGTTTAATCAAAATGCCGTATGAGTATTTACCCCTTCCTGAACAGGGCGAAGAGGTGATCGGTATTGATACCGAAGGTCGGGAAGTTTGCAATGCCCGGGTGGTTAAAGTTCAGAATACTAAGGCCTTGGATCGCACCCCTGTAGTGACCCTGGCTGTTCCCCAGGCACAGCTAATGAAAGTACGCAGCTTTGTTAAAAAAGGCGGTGAGTAGAATTGGATGAAAATACAATTATCTGTCGCTGTGAAGATTTAACCCTGGCGGATATTCGAGAAATAATTAAAAAAGGGTTTCTCAATCCCCAGGAAATTAAGCGCCTGACTCGATGTGGTATGGGGCCATGCCAGGGTAGTACCTGCCGTGAACTGCTTCTTAGAGAGGTAGCATCAGCCGCCGGCAAGAGTGTAGGGGAGTTGGAGATGACTACATTTCGACCTCCGACAAAGCCAATTAAAGCAAAAAGTATCTTAATGGGGGTTGATAATAATGAAAACTAAAGCAGAAGCAGTGATTATAGGCGGAGGTGTGCATGGCTGTAGCATTGCTTACCATCTGGCTAAGAAGGGCTGGAAAGATGTTGTGCTTCTTGAAAAAGGAACTCTGGCTTGTGGAGCTACCGGGCGCAGTGTGGCAGGAATACGTCACCAGTTTGGGACTGAGATTAACGTGCGCCTTGCTAAAGAAAGTGTTAAGCGTATGGAAAACCTTGAAGAGGAACTTGATTATAATAGCAGTATAGAGTTGCTGCAAAATGGCTATTTAATGCTGGCTTACAGTGAAGAAGAACTGGACCTTTTTCGCTGCAACCGGGATTTACAAAGAAACATAGATCCCCATAACATGACTGAGATACTTGCACCGGAGCAGGCAGCAGATCTTGTCCCCGGGTTAAACCTGGAAGGGCTGTTTGGAGCCTCCTTCAACCGTCGAGACGGCCATGCCAGTCCCTTTCATGTCACCCAGGCATATGCTGATGCGGCGACCCGGTTAGGTGTGGATATTCATACCGGAGTAGAAGTAGCAAAGGTAAAAAAAGAAAAAGACCGGGTTACCGGAATAATAACCACCACCGGCCAGGAAATTAACGCCCCTATAGTTATTGGAGCTGCCGGTGCCTTTACAAAAAAATTCGGTGAACAGGTTGGGCTTGATATTCCTGTTGTTCCTGAACGGCATCAGGTTGCTGTAACCGAACCTTTAGAGATGATTTTGGGTATAATGGTTATCTCTTTTGCCCATGGAACTTATTTTAAACAGACACCACATGGCAGCCTGCTTTTAGGTGTAGGGGATCCTGAAGGTGAGGTAAAGGATTTTAATGAACGTTCAAGCTGGCAATTTCTCTATGATGTCGTTCAAAAAACTACTTTTCACTGGCCAGCTTTGCGGGAAGTAAATATTATTCGGCAATGGGCGGGTCTTTATGACATGACTCCAGATTCACAGGGCATTGTCGGAAGGACACCTGTAGATGGTTTTTATTTAGATCTTGGCTGGAGCGGCCACGGTTTTCAGCTTGCTCCGGCTGTTGGACAGGTTATGGCTGAAATTATTTCTGGTGAAACTCCTTTTATTGATGTCAGCTGTATGTGCCTGGAGCGATTTGAGCGTGGAGAGCTAATTCCAGAGCCGGCCTGTGTTTAAAAAGGGGAGGGATAGTTATGAACATTTATGGCGAAAAAAGAGAGTATGGCTATCTATCTGAAAGCTGCGATGATAAGCCCATTCAGATGAAAAAGGGGCAGAATTATGCCGGTTACTCGGTGGGTATCTTACATAT
>PWMM01000219.1 GCA_003558195.1 Syntrophomonadaceae bacterium | reverse complement strand
TTTATGCGTTGATTTATTACCTGCAGCGCTACATAGTTACCCAGCAGTGGTATGGCCTGGTTATTCTTTCGCTCTGCCTGATCCTGCTGGCCCTTTCCATGGTGCAGTTCATCCCGAAATTGCTCAACTGGAAAAACCTTGGTGATGAGCAGAAAGAAAAAGTCGGTTAATAGTAACAGGATTAAATAGCAACAAGATTAATAGAAATTAATCAAGGATTTGGCTAAAATCAACGGGGGCTACCTTAATCTGTAGCCCCCGTTACTTTTCTTATGCTAAGAACCTGTCCTGTGCCTGCTGAAAAAGTTCCCTGGCGCTATATATAGGCAGGACTTAACCAGGCCTTGTCTCACCATCATTTTTATATCTACTTCATTATAACCTTTCCAATAATCTTCAAGCAGATTTAAACAATGCCAGGCCTGGCAGGTTAAACAGGCCCATTAAAATCGTAATCGGATTGCAAGAAAAACCAACTCTAAGCAGGAATAATAATATAACTGTCGAATTAGCAGGAATATGTTATGCCGGTATATACCGGCGCTTTGTTTTAGGAGGCAAGCAGGATTATGAATTTTAAAACACGCCTGGTGCTGGTGATAATAATTGTATTTTTCATGTTCATACTGCACAACAGCTTCTGGCTGTGGCACCTGGACAGCCGTATACCCCTGCTCTTTAATTTTATGCCCTTTGCTTACTCATATTATGTCGGTTATGCTATATTAGCTGTCCTGGCCATGAAATTGATTATCAGCCTGGCCTGGCCGGATCCCCCGGAAGACCTGTTTGATGAGCCTGAACCTTTGAAACGGCAAAATTCCTAGCTACTGATCAAGTTAATGTAAAGGAGTCAACCTGGCAGCAATGACCAATACTATCGGAATCGGACTACTGCTTTCATACTTATTTATTCTGATTGCAATTGGTGTCTATGGGGCCCGGGTTTCCATGAAAACCCGGGAAGACTATTTCCTGGCCGGCCGTGGTCTGGGCAGCATGGCAGTCTTCATGGCTCTTTTTGCCAGCAATATCACTGCTTTTACAATTATCGGGCACGCCGGTTTTTCTTATGAAGTGGGTTACGGGGCTTATGGTTACGTGATTGGGTGGAGTATTTTTATTACCCCTTTTACCTATTATCTCGTCGGCTACCGTTCCTGGCTCCTGGGTAAAAAGTATGGTTATGCAACTCAACCCCAGGTTTTTGGCGGGATCTTTAATAGCAAATTAATAAGCTTGCTTTTTTTGATCCTGCTGCTTTATTATACCCTGCCTTACCTGGTGGTGAGCATCATTGGTGGCAGCCTGGCTTTTACCACTGTTACCGAGGGGCTGGTCCCTTACTGGGTTTCGGCCATGGCTTTAATCGGCATTTCACTGGTATACACTCTCCCGGCTGGTTTCAGGGGAACGGTATTAACCGATATCTTTCAGGGCACCCTGTTCCTGGTGGTAGCAGCATTATTGCTGGCGGCAGTGGCCAGGGCCCTGGGTGGTTTTTCGGAAATCACCGCCGATTTATTAAAGAGCAACCCGGCCATGCTGGAAAGGTCTCTTTCAGATGACCTGTCCCCGGTAAACTGGTTTAGTTATTCTTTTGTCAACTCCATCGCCGTTGTTGTCTTCCCCCAAATTTATACCCGGATCCTTGCTGCCCGCTGCAGTACTAATTTAAAGCAGGTCAGTCTTTATTACCCCATAGCCCTGGCATTAATCTTTGGTGTTTCAACCTTGCTGGGAGTGTGGGGATCGGTGGCTTTTCCCGGACTGGAGGGAAAAGATGCAGACAACATTGTTCCTCTTCTTATTCATCATTTTCTAACCCCCACTTGGATGGTATTAGGACTGGTAGTTGTCCTGGCTATTGTTAAATCGTCAATTGATTCTCAGCTTTTATCTGTGGCTCACCTGGTAACAGATGATCTTCTGCCTTACTTTAAAAAGATTGAATCGCACCAGGCTGTATTTTGGGGCAGGCTGTTTTTGCTGCTTTTTGCCGCGGTGGCATACTACATTGCCCTGATTCGCCCCGCGGCGATCTTAAGCATAGCCGGTTTTGCCTTTTCCGGCTTTTCTGTGATGCTGCCTGTTATGATCGGTGCTCTTTACTGGAGCCGGACAACAGCACAGGGTGCTTGTGCAGCCTTAATCTTACCGGCGATTATGCTCCATCTCTGGTATCTTGATATTCTCCCCCAGTGGACTACTTTTGGTTTTATGCCGGTATTTCCCTCTTTTATCCTGGCCATTATAACCCTGGTAGTTGTTTCCTGCTTAACCCCGGCACCATCGCCTGATCAAAAGGAAAAAACTTTTGGCCTTTTTGGGCGGGTTTTTCAATAGTGACGCTTTTAAAACAGGTCATGCTCGACCTGTCTAACCGTTTCCTCCTGCTGGTAACACTGTTTTATATTGCCGGTATCCTTTCTTCCCGTTTGTGGGTTGAGCGTTCTGCATGGTTATACCTTGTCATGATTACATTATGCCTGATGGTGCTGGTGATCAGGAAGCTATATGAACATGATATTTTTAAGCTTGTCCTTTTACTGGCAGTTGCTTTCTATGGGGGAACTGCTTTTTTGCTTTCATTTAATCAGCCGTCAACAGGGTTGGTAGATTATTTCGGGGAGCCTGTCTATATTGAAGGCACTGTTTCAGAAGATCCTGTTTTTTATGAAGATCATACAGCTTATGTTTTACAGGTTTCAGAAGTAGAAACCAGTGAAGGAAGCCGGCCTGTAGCAGGGAAGCTAATGGTTAAGGTGTACGGAGAGCCCCTGGAACAATACTGTTATGGAGCGGCTCTACGCTTTAAGGCATCGATTATCGAACCACGAGGCCAACGTAATCCTGGTGGTTTTGATTACCGCTTTTTTTTAAAAAGCCGGGGGATAGATGCCCTGGCTTATCCGCGCCCGGAGCGTATTGATTATCTGGGTGAAGGAGAGAGTAATACATTTTCTAACTTCACAATCAGCCTGCGCCGGGACATGACAAACATGATCGAAGGAACTCTTCCATCTCCATCAGGAAATCTATTAACAGCTATCCTCTTTGGACAACGCCACAACCTGCCTGAAACTATAGCGCATGATTTTCAACGAGCCGGTACAGGTCATTTGCTGGCTGTTTCCGGTTTGCACGTAGGTCTGGTTGCTGCTTTGCTAATCGGTGTTTTTAGGCTTTTAGGTTTTAAAGGAAAAGCACCCCTGGTTGTAGCTGCAGTTTTAGTTTTGAGTTATGCCTTTTTGACCGGGATGCGCCCATCGGCAATGCGGGCGGCAATTATGGCAGTGGCAGCATTTGGAGCGCTAATGTTTGACCGAGAAAAAGATCTGCCCTCAGCTGTATCTCTAGCAGCGCTGATTACGCTTGTAATAAATCCGCTGCTGTTGTTTGCGCCCGGGTTTCAGTTCTCTTATGCTGCTACATTATCTTTAATATATGGACGCCAACCCCTGGCGGAACTGCTCGGATATTGCCGGGTTCCAGGTTTTTTAAGAGAACCTGTGGGGGTTGTCCTGGCAGCCCAGGCTGGTGTACTAACCCTTTGCATCTATTATTTCCAGCACCTTCCCACGGGAGCGGTCTTTTTTAATCTTCTTTTAATGCCCTTGATTGCATTTATAATTGGGCTGGGCTTATTGGGGGCCCTGGTTGGACTTTTAATCCCGGTGGGGGGTGAAATTTTACTCTGGGGTTCCCGTCCCTTACTTGAAATAATGCTAAAAACTGTCGAATTAAGCCGCTTACCCGGTTTTTATATTACCCTTCCACCACCCCAGGTAACGTCTTTAATTATTTACTATCTCCTCATTGCTTTACTGATGGCCCTTTACTACCAGTGGGCAAGATTGTCAGGATTAGAAGAACAACCGCCCAGTTTAAGGCACTATCTATTGAAAACTGGCTCAGAATTGACAGGTTACCTGCCTCTGCGCAAGCACGCTCTTTTCGGCATAGTTCTTTTTACGGCAGTTATTGTGGTTTGGAAGGGTATAATTTTTAACCCTCCCCAAGATCTCAAGGTTACTTTTGTAGATGTCGGCCAGGGCGCTTCGGCTTTGATTGAAGCCCCCTGTGGGATAGTGATCATGGTTGATGCCGGGGGTGAGCTGCCGTTTTATGGTTCCCCTGGTGATATTGGAGATAAAGTCTTACTACCTTTTTTAAGACGGGAACGCATAGATAAAATTGATCTTGCGATCATTACCCATCCGCACGAAGATCATTTTGGAGGGTTTTTCCCTTTGGTACGGGACCTGGAGATAGATCTGATCTTAATTTCTCCCATCCAGGGGGAATCTAGTTATTACCAGGAATTGCTTGAGATAGCCAGAAATATGGGCATAGCTATTAAAGAAGTTGGAGATGGTGAAATATGGGGCTGTGAAGGCGGTCTATTGCTGGAAATCCTTGGACCTCCTCAAAAATTACTTACTGCTACCGGGAGCGATCTTAATAATAACTCTATTGTATTCAGGCTGCAGTATGGTTCAATCAAGATGCTTTTTACCGGTGATATTGAAGATGCTGCTGTAACTGATTTGTTCAGGCGGGACATTGATCTAAGGGCTAATGTATTACAGGTTCCACATCACGGTGGCTATATGGAGCAGATGCCCCAATTTCTTGAAGAGGTTCGCCCTTGCCTGGCGGTTATTCAAGTCGGCCCAAATCCTTTTGGGCACCCGCACCCCTATATTATTGAATCTCTTGATACTGCAACAATAACCACTTTTCGAAACGACCTTCACGGTGCTGTTATTATTAAAACAGACGGGGCTGATTTTGAAGTATTTAGCACCGAAAAACCACTCCCGGCTTTGCGTTAGTCTTAAGTAGATAAAGGAAATACAGTCTAAGCTGAAGAAGTAATTAGATAAGATGTAAGACAGGATTTAGCTTTACCGAGGAGGAAAAACTTGGAACCTGAAGAGCTGCGAAAATTGGTCATTAGGAAAGATAACGAATCACGGCGCCGGCTTTTTGAAGCTTATTACAAAAAAACTTTTGCTGTAGTATATAATATTTTACGGAACCGGGAAAACGCCGAAGATATAACCCAGGATGCATTTATAAAAGCTTTTCAAAATATTCATCAACTAAAGGATCAAACTAAATTTGGTGCCTGGCTGGCCGTTATTGCCTCCAACCTGGCCCGCAACTTTTTAAAACGTGAGAAACGCATTGATTATACTGACGAGGAACTTACTCCTGAAAACTCATCAGAGACCAAACATACTGAAGAACTGGCCTTGCTTAGTCTCGAAATAGACCGGGTCCGGCAGGCCATTAAAGCACTGCCTCCTGATCATTACCAGGTTGTTGTTCTCCAGTACTATTACGACCTGCGGGTGGAAGAAATAGCAACCATGCTCAAGATCAGTCAGGGGACTGTAAAATCACGCCTTCACCGCGCCCGCCAAAGACTGGCAAAAAGCTTGGAACTAGATAGCGATTTTGCTTGTCGTAAAGATAAAGGAGGTGAGCGGGAATAATGATTGACAAACAAAAGCCTGAACCATTAGATGATGATTTAATCCGCCGGGCTTTAATTCATGATTTTGATTCCATAGAAGCCCCTCCGGCGGAACAATCCTGGCGCCAGATCGAAGAAAAACTGCAAGATAAAAATATCATTAGTCAGCATAAACCTACTAAATGGACCCGCTACGCAGCAGTAGCTGCTGCGGCCCTCCTGCTAATTACTTTAACTAGTATTGGGATAATGCAGAGAACGGAATTTGCTTCTCCTATGGCAGAGGAAGAAATAACGGCTGAGAGCGTTGAAGAAACAGTGAAAGAAGAAATTGAGGTTTTAGATGTTGAGGTTGCTGAACCTCCTGTCACTAAAGAGGTTGATGAAGGAGCAGATGAGGTTGAGGTTGAGCTATTTATGGAAGAGCAGGTTTTCGATGAACTGCCAACATTTGAAGCCCCGATAGATCCATCTCCTCCCCCCTGGCAAGAAACTCTGGACGATAATCTATTACTCAACCAGGCGATCCTGTTAACTGCTGGAGACGGCCCGGATTATCATGGAGCTATCTATTATGGAGACGAAGAAGAACTTTTGTGGATAAAGTCAAAGGTTAAAGATGAAGATGCAACCAGCTTTATTGAAAATATTGGAGAACATATTCAGGCTGCACCTGATCAGATTGAGGAGATAAACGGTTATATTCATTTTGAAGCGGCAGGTCAACCAGGTTTGGCCTGGCATGATGACGATCATAACCAGGCCCTCTTAGTAATATCTGGTCCAGTTTCCCCAGAGCAGCTTGAAAGCCTTACCGGTGAATCAGATTGATGTTTAGACTTTTTTACCCTTTCTAATCATAAACTATTGGTTCAGCTTTATGGGGCATACCTGGTTTATTAGCGAAAAGGCATCATTTGCTCTGTTTTCACCACGGCTATTTTTCAAGGTACTTCATCATTTTACGCAGCTTTTGACCAACTTTAACGATTAAATGATTCTCTTCCTGCTTTCTTAATGCATTAAATTTAGG
>PWMM01000031.1 GCA_003558195.1 Syntrophomonadaceae bacterium | reverse complement strand
ATCTGTCCTAACTTGCCATAAAAGATTAATGTTATAATAATCTTATAAAAAAGGCATTGTTTCAGGCTTTATCTCCAAATGATATAATCATTACGTTTAAACAAAATATATCTGAGGAGAATAATTAAAACTAAGTTATGGTAAACTTAAAGCACTACAAACTGGATTATCTAAAGAAAGACGACATCGATCAGGCTGTAAAAGTTTTTTTAGAATCCTTTAAAACTGAAGCTTTTACAAGGGCCCTGCTGGATCTGGAAAAGCAAAAAGACTATAATCTCTACTTACAGGCCGTTAAGTATAAATTTGCTCTTTACCTTGAGATCGGCCACCCCATCTTTATAACCCGGGACAAAAACAAAATTGCCGGGCTTTTTATTTTAAAATCACCTCATATAAAAGCGCCCCTTTCAATTAAGCTGACCCGGATCCTCCCCATGCTGCCCGTTTTCGCCAGGTTGCTGTCAAACTATTTCAGAGTTTTTCATCTTGCCCCGGCTGTAAAACCACCGGACAATCTTCCAACCCCTCACTATGTTCTTGAAGGTTTAGCCGTAGACCCAGCCTGCCAGGGCCAGGGGCTGGCCCGGATCATGCTTGAAAAGGCAAGCCAGCTTTCAGTTGAAGATAAAACCGCTACCGGGATTTACCTTTTCACAGGTGATGAGAAAAACAGGGCTATTTATGAACACTTTAATTACAAAATCATTAATCAGGTGCCGACAAGATCCCTGACCGCCTACCATATGTTTAAATGGAACCAGGCCCAGGATTCCCAGGGGCCCGTTTAAGGGCAACTTCATTGGCAAGGGATTTTATAGCTAATTAAGGAGTTGATCCAGATTGCACCATGAAACCAGGACCGGAAAAACCCTGGCGGAAGAAGCAGCAATCATAACTAAAAGTAATGTTTCTGGCCGCTATGCACTTTACAACGGTATCGTTTATACTCCCTGGGAAAAGTTTTACGGTGGACTAATTGTAAACGGAACTATAATTGAACAGGTTTTCAGGGGCAATATTCCAGAGGCTTTTACCGGGGAAAGCATAAAAAAACTTAACTGCCATGACGCCCTGATTATCCCCGGGCTGGTTGATTTACACCTGCATGGCGCAAAGGGATTCGACTTTACTGTTGCCAGTACCGAAGAAATAGTGCAAGCAATAAATTACCATGCCTCTCACGGTGGGACCACTACCCTCCTTCCAACCCTGGTGTCAGCTCCTCTAGAACAGATCAAGAAAGCCGTTACAAGGATCAGGAAGGCTCGCTTAAAATTAGATGGACCCTGCCTGAGCGGTGTTCACATTGAAGGACCTTTTTTAAATCCCCGTTACAAGGGGGCTCACATAGAAGCATACCTGAAAAACCCCGCTCCAGCTATAATTGAGGACATTATCTCTTCCATGGGTGATATCCTTAACATGGTTACATTATCCCCGGAGCTGCCTCATGCCCTTGCAGCTATTACCCGCCTTACTGACAACGGCATTATTGCAGCAGCCGGACACAGCGGCGCTACTTTTGAAAAAACAGAAGAAGCTATAAGCTATGGTCTCAAACACGTCGTCCATACCTTCTCTGCCATGCGCCGGTTCCATCACCGCTCACCAGGAATACTTGGCGCCGCTCTAACCCTGGATAATCTCAGTACAGAAATCATCGCCGATGGTGTCCACACTCACCGGGCCGCAGTTAAGTTGCTTTTCCAGGTTAAACCGCCTGCAAAAGTAATCCTGGTTACAGATGCCCTGGCTGTATGTGGCCTGCCTGATCAAATTTGCCAGCTCGGTGATAAAAAAATTATCAGCCAGGGCGGTAAAGCTTTCTTAGAGGACGGCACCCTGGCCGGCAGCATCCTGACCATGAACCGGGCCCTGGCCGGCGCTTTCAATATGTCGGGCTTAAGTTTAGAGAGAATCTTACCCGCTGCTACTATTAACCCGGCCCGCCTCCTTGGTATCAGCAACTATACCGGGTCTCTAGAAAGAGGTAAAAAAGCAGATATTACAATTATTAACAAATCTTTTGAAGTATTGCTAACCATTGCACAGGGAAAACCGCTCTTAACAGCCCTTAATTAAAAGCCCCCATGCCAGCCAGGGCGCCCCTTGCCACCTCTGCGATTTAGGCTGAAGCCCTAGTTTTGCCCGCATCATCTCGTGCTGAACACTTTAATCCTCGCTTATCATGCAGTTACTTTCATAGATCACTTCTCTAAAAGCTCAAGTAAGATGGTCACCAGCTCAGGATCAAATTGCTTTCCGGAGCAACGCTTAAATTGAGCCTTGATTTCATCTAAAGGCATCGCACCTTTATAAGCTCTTCCGCTTCCCATAACCTCATAGTCATCTGAAACTGAAGTGATCCGCGAAAGCAACGGTATCTCAGATCCTTTCAAACCCCCTGGATATCTTAGGCCATTGAAGCGTTCATGATGGGACAAGATTTCTTCAGCAACATGAGCAAATTCTTCAGTTGCCCTGGCAATGCGATAACCTATCTCGGGATGTTGCCTGATAAATAGCTATTCTTCCTCGTTCAAAGGATCTTTTTTCGACAACACCTCTTCTGAAATATTAATTTTACCGATATCATACAAGGTGATAACCAGGTCCAGCCGGCTAAGCTCATTATCAGACAGTCCTTTGGCTATACCGATCTGACGGGCTATTGTCTGCATGCCAGAAACATGCTCCTTGGTTTCAAAACTTTTTGCCTCCAAGGTTTTCAACAGTGCCGATAGCACGGCGCTTCTCATACTGCGGCTTTCTGTAAGTTTCTGTTTGTAAATGGCATCTTCCGCCTCGGCAAGTAAATCTGATAAGTCTGCTTGAAGATCAACTTTACTGGAGACGCCTAAAGAAACAGATAAAGGAAGTTCCTTAATCCGAGCCTGGCTGAAATGGCTGAGAATCCTTTTACATATTAATTCAGCTTCTTCGTTAGAAGTCTGGGGTAAAAGGATCACAAATTCGTCTCCGCCCCAGCGGGCAATTACATCCTCATGGCGGCAACACTCTTTAAATATTGCCGCCACTTTTTTAACATTTCATCACCGGTAGCATGGCCGTAGCTATCATTGAGCAGCTTTAAACCATTTAAATCTGCCATAGCAATGCTTATCGGTAATAATCTGATGATAGGCAAAAGCATCGGGCAAATTTTCAAGAAGAAGGTGATAGTTTTCATGCTTGTTGTCAGTCCACATTAGTCTGCTGCACCTCTCCAACCATTTCTACTAATGCATTAATCAAAACATACCCGTTAAATTGTATGCAAAGGTTTTAATCAATAAGCCTGCATAATCCTTATCTTAATGCTCCTCCTTAAGCTTGATAAGCTTGATTAAACTCTCGAAAAAGATCGGTTTAAAAAGGGCTTACACAAACCCACTTAACCCATCTAAACGGCCGGGCTCAGCATCTTTATAACCCCCGGTTTATAATTATAAAAGCCTGCTGGCCCTGATCAGCAAAAATATTATATCAACTGGCCCTTCAAGCATCAGGAAAGGTCAGCGAGGCTTGAGCCGTTGCTGATGAATACCGAAGCCACCCGAATAATTTAGCCCGCCCCTAAATCACTGCCCAGGTACTTTAAATCTCAACAGGACAAACTAATGCATGGCTAAAGAAAACCCCCCAAAGCCCAGTTCAGTTAAAGGCTATTAATAAAACCTACAACCGGTTCAAAATGCCGGTGCCCGCTTTAAAAGCATCATTTAATACTGCTTAAGACCACCTTTTTTATTTAAAAAAATCACAACACTGTTCGTTATAAGAAGCTAAAGCTATTTAAAGTTTAACGTGCCATGCTTGTTAGCTTAATCTATCCATGATAGAATCCAACTTGAGGTGAAAAATTAGCGCCTTACTGATGAATAAAAACCCGCTTGCCGGGCTGCGGTCACGGCCTGATGGTTGAACCGTCAACTGTTCAAAATAAACAGGGGCAGGGTAGTCACAGGGCATGCAAATACCTGCATAACCATAAACCTAAACAATGTTACTAGCTTTTTCAGCACCTGTTTCTCGCCCGGGTTCAGCGGGCGATAATAAATTGACCTAATGCAGCCAAAAGGCTGTTGGCAACAAATGAAGTTTTAACACTGATAACCGAGGTGATTGACATGGGTATTATTTCCTGGCTCCTGGTGGGTATGGTGGCCGGCTGGGTGGCCGGTCTGGTTATGAAGGGAAAAGGGTTCGGTTTAATAGGCAACATGGTCATCGGAGTAGTGGGCGCACTGGTCGGTGGCTGGTTAGCCGGATCTCTTTTTAGTATTCACCAGCCTATCACCGGCTTTAACCTGAGCACAATCATCGTGGCCTTCCTGGGTGCAGTAATCGTCCTTTACGTTGCCAGGCTCGCAAAAATCTAGCCACCGGGTGATCTAATGGGAAAAACTCTTACCCCGCCCTGTGCTCCGGGAGAGGTTTTTGAATTAACAATTACCGATCTCAACCACCGGGGAGAAGGAGTGGGCAAGCTAAAAGGTTATACGCTCTTTATTCCCCAGGCTCTGCCGGGTGAAAAAGTGCAGGTTGAAGTTATAACCATCCATAAAAAATATGCCCAGGCCAGGTTACTATCCATTGAAAAAAACTCACCCCACCGGATTAAACCACCCTGCCCTTACTTGCCAAGGTGTGGAGGTTGTAATCTTCAGCACCTGGATTACCAGCAACAACTGGACTGGAAAAAACAAAAAGTCGCTGATACCATGAAGAGAATTGCAGGGGCAGCACTGCCTGTTGAACCAGTCCGGGGTATGAGCAACCCTTATCATTATCGTAACAAGGCAGAAATACACTTTGAGCAATTTAAAGGTCAACTTAAGGCTGGTTTTTATGCCTCCGTCAGCCATGAAATTGTTGATATTGAATCATGCCTGGTCCAACACCCGGGTAACAATCACCTGATTAAGGCCCTGCGCCGGGCTGCCCTGGAATTTAACTGTAAGACTTTAGTCGACCATGGAAGCGGCAAACTGCCCTTTAATAAAGCAATACTCCGCTCTTCATTTGCCAGCGGTGCAAGCTTGCTTGCCCTTACCGGGCCAGATGGCAATCAAAAGAACAGCCCTTCAGCTGACCTGAAACAGCTGGTCGCCCTGGCTGATACTATTCGCACTTACAGCGGAACATTTCTTGAGGGAATCGTTTTCCTGCCACAGGGCAATCACAAAAAAGAAGAGATCATTCTTTACGGCAAGCCTTACCTGGAAGAAAAAGTTAACGATTTTACTTTTCGCATTTCCGCCCGCTCGTTCTTCCAGGTTAATACCGTCCAGGCTGAAACTCTTTTCGAAAGCTCTCTTGGCCTTATCGGTACTCCCCGCACCCTGATCGACCTTTACTGCGGCACGGGAACATTTAGCCACTACCTGGCCCGGAGAGCAGAACAGGTCATCGGTATCGACTCTGATCACTTTGCAATCAAGGATGCCCGGGTTAACGCCCGCCTTAATAAAATCGGCAATCTTGAGTTTGTTCTGGGGCGATGTGAAGATAACCCCGGGCTTCTTCTCAAGGGCTCCAACCCTAAGTCTGTTGTTATCAACCCGCCCCGCAAAGGCTGCTCGCAACTTTTACTGCAAGCCATCGCCGAGGTAAAGCCGGAGCGAATTGTTTACGTTTCCTGCAACCCGGCTACCCTGGCCCGGGACCTGAAAGCCTTAAGCCAAAGCGGATATAAAACCAGGACCATTAATCCGGTAGATATGTTCCCCCACACCAGCCATATCGAGTGTGTAGCTTTAATTGAAAAAAGCTGAGCGTATCAAGGCAAGAGCAATTTTAAAAAATGGTATAAAAAGCAACTTCAAAGCCCATCGAAAGGCGGTTAAGAACATGGTCGAGCTGCGTGATAAATACGATGTAATCATTATTGGATCCGGGTTTGCAGGCCTTTCAGCGGCCATTGAAGCAGCAGAGGCAGGAGCCGACGTCATGGTTTTAGAAAAAATGAAAGCACCCGGTGGCAATTCAGTGATCAGTGATGGAGGCATCGCTGCACCGGAAACCGACGAGCAAATTAAAGCAGGTATTATTGATTCAGCGCAGCTGATGTACGATGATATGATCAAAGCCGGAGAAGGCTTAAATTATCCTGAGCTGGTCAAAATAGTAACAAAAAAGGCCAAAGAAGCTTACCTGTGGTCAAAAGATTACTTGGGAGTTAATTACCTCGACCGGGTAGACTTATTCGGAGGCCATTCAGTACCCCGCTGCCACACCACCGCCTCAGTATCCGGGCGAGATATCATTAAAAAGCAGCTGGCCCGTCTAAAAGCATTAAAAGTGCCAGTATATACCGGTGTTTATGTGAAAAACTTGCTCCCCGGAACCAAGAGCCGCGACGGCAAGGTAACCATCCACCGCGGCTATCACTACCCAACGGGAGCCACCGGCGCTGAAGAAGTGATTTATGCTGTCCGATCTATAATTGTCGCTTCAGGGGGCTTTGGCAGCGATATTTCATTTCGCCAGGCCCAGGACCCCCGCCTTGACCAAAGCATCTCCAGTACCAACAAGCTTTT
>PWMM01000069.1 GCA_003558195.1 Syntrophomonadaceae bacterium | reverse complement strand
TGATTAACCGCAACAATCGCCTGAAAAGGCTTTTAGACTTAGGGGCCCCGGACATCATTGTCCGGAACGAGAAGAGGATGCTCCAGGAAGCTGTGGATGCTTTAATTGATAACGGACGCCGTGGCAGGCCGGTAACCGGTCCCGGGAACAGGCCTCTTAAATCGCTCAGTGATATGCTTAAAGGTAAACAGGGCCGTTTCCGCCAGAACTTGCTTGGGAAAAGAGTTGATTATTCAGGGCGTTCGGTAATTGTGGTTGGCCCGGAACTAAAACTTTACCAGTGTGGTTTACCCAAAGAAATGGCATTAGAGTTATTTAAACCTTTTGTTATGAAAAGGCTGGTCAGCGATGGCGAAGCCCATAATATTAAGAGTGCCAAGCGAATGGTTGAAAAAGTGCGCCCTGAAGTATGGGATGTTTTAGAAGATGTCATTAAAGATCACCCGGTACTTTTAAACCGGGCACCGACTCTGCACCGGCTCGGGATCCAGGCCTTTGAACCAGTCCTGGTAGAAGGACGGGCGATCCAGATTCACCCGCTGGTGTGCGCTGCTTACAACGCCGACTTTGATGGAGACCAGATGGCTGTTCACGTTCCGCTTTCGGCCGAGGCTCAGGCGGAAGCCCGATTGTTGATGCTTTCCGCCCATAACATCCTTAATCCCAAAGAGGGTAAACCGGTAACTACACCGACCCAGGATATGGTGCTCGGCTGTTACTACCTGACCTTTGAGAAAAACGGAGCCAAGGGCGAAGGCAAGGTCTTCCCTGATCCCGAGGAAGCAATTACCGCTTATAACCTTGGCTATATAGATCTGCACGCCAGGATTTTTGTTAAAGCCTCCGGCTTTAAAGGGCGCGATTTTGTCCGCCGCAAAAAGTACCTGCTTACAACAGCAGGGAAGATTATTTTTAATGATGTTTTTCCAAAAGATTTTCCATATATGAATAATGCTGATTTCAATAATTCTTTGCCTGAAGAGGGTTTTGTTCCTATTAAAAAGTTCAACCCCCAAAAAGTTTTACAGGAACTGCCTCGCAACCGGGCGATCAAAAAAGACTTCCTGGCCGACTTGATTTCTCGTTGTTTTAGAAAGTACGGCAATACTAAAACGGCTGAAATCCTGGACCAGATCAAAGCTCTTGGTTTCCATTATGCTACCCGTGCCGGTGTAACCGTAGCGGTAAGCGACATTGTGGTTCCGCAACAAAAAATGGAAATTATGCGCGCTGGAGAAGAAAAGGTGGAAATGATTGAACAGCAGTACGAGCGGGGCTTGATTACTGAAAAAGAACGTTATGATCGCGTTATTGAAATATGGGGAGGGGCTAAAGACGAAGTGACAGCAGCCTTGATGAGCGGACTCGATGAGCTTAACCCCATCTACATGATGGCTCATTCCGGAGCCCGCGGTAATGAATCGCAGATTACCCAGTTAGGTGGGATGAGGGGGCTCATGGCTGACCCGGCAGGCCGGATTATTGATATTCCGATCCGGGCCAACTTCCGGGAAGGTCTCACGGTGCTTGAATACTTTATTTCTACCCATGGTGCTCGAAAAGGGTTGGCTGATACAGCCTTGAAAACTGCCGACTCCGGTTATTTAACCCGGCGGCTGGTTGACGTGGTTCAGGACGTTATCGTCAGGGAAGATGACTGTGGCACCGGCCAATCAATAAAGCTGAGTGAATTCCTGGAAAACGATGAAGACCTTGCCGATGCAGTGCACCGGGTAATCGGCCGTTACACCTTAGATCCTGTCTACCATCCAGAGACAGGCGAAGTGCTCATTGAAGCTGATACACTTATAACTGAAGAAATGGCCCAGCAGATTCTTATCAACAATATAACGGAAGTGCTTTTCCGCTCTGTTCTGACCTGTAAAACCCGGCACGGTGTATGCGTGAAATGCTACGGGCGCGACCTGGCTACCGGTAAGCTTGTTAACGTTGGTGAAGCGGTAGGTATTATAGCGGCCCAGTCGATTGGTGAGCCCGGGACCCAGTTAACAATGCGGACTTTCCATACCGGTGGTGTGGCCGGTGATGATATCACCCAGGGTCTGCCCCGGGTGGAAGAGTTATTCGAAGCCCGTAAGCCCAAAGGACAATCCTTGATTGCTGAAATAGCGGGTGAAGTTGAAGTTATTGAAACCCGCTATAAAAGAGAAATCAGGCTTACATCTGAGCATGGCGAGAACAGGGTTTATCCCATTCCTTACGGGGCCCGGATAAAGGTGGAAAATGGCCAGGCTATTAATGCCGGTGATGAATTAACCGAGGGTTCTATTAACCCGCATGAGTTGCTCAAGGTCAAAGGTGTGCGGGGTGTCCAGCTCTACATGCTCAAAGAAGTTCAGTGGGTATATAAAATGCAGGGTGTTGATATCAGCGATAAACATATAGAAATTATAGTTCGCCAGATGCTTAAAAAAGTAAAAGTAGAAGAGCCCGGAGACACTGATTTGCTACCCGGGGGTATGCTTGACAGCCATGTATTTGATGAAATCAATGATAGCGTGGAAGCTGAAGGGGGCCGGACAGCTGTAGCGAGGCCGCTGCTTTTGGGGATAACCAAAACGTCACTGGCTACTGAATCGTTCCTGTCTGCTGCTTCGTTCCAGGAAACGACCCGGGTCCTTACTGAAGCCTCGATCAAGGGCCGGCAGGATCAACTGCTGGGCTTAAAGGAAAACGTGATTATTGGCAAACTGATTCCGGCCGGAACCGGTATGACCCGCTACCGCAATATCGATATCCATCCTTATGGAATGGAACCGGAACCGGAAACAGAAAAACAGCTGGAAGCAGATCTCGGTCTTGATACTGAGGAGACAGCAGTGGCTGCCAGTGGAGATCAGCGACCCCAGGGTCTGGAAGAGGATCCGGAAGTATTCGAAGATTAAATCCTAATTGAATTAATCCCGGGCTGAACTTTCATGGTCAAGGATGGTTTCAGGGGATTTTATAAAAAAAGGAAATTTATAATTGACAAGGGTAGTCCAGGGTGTTAAAATCTTAAAGTGCGCCTCAAAGGCTTGAAAAGGAGAGGTTTTGAAGAAGGATGGTGTGCCTTTCCGTTGGATGATCAGGAAACAAAAGATCTGATTAAAAACTCCCGGCATAAAGTAGTCGGGGCCAAACAGACCTTGAAAGCCCTGGAAAAGAATGAGGCTTACCGGGTTTATCTGGCCGGGGATGCTGAAGATAAAGTTACGCAGCCCATAATAGCATTATGCAAAGGCAAAGATATTGAAATAGAAAAGATAGAATCAATGGTTCGCTTGGGTAAACTTTTTGGTATTAAGGTTAAGGCCGCAGCTGCAGCCTTATTAAAGAAAGCATAGAAGGAGGTGGACTAATGCCGACAATTAACCAATTAATCCGTAAAGGGCGTAAAGAGGTAGTTAAGAAGAGAACAGCGCCGGCGCTGGAAGGTTCTCCGCAGAAAAGGGGCGTATGCACAAGAGTATCGACTACAACCCCTAAAAAGCCTAATTCAGCTTTGCGGAAAATTGCCAGAGTCCGCCTGACCAATGGAATTGAAGCGACAGCCTACATACCTGGAATCGGGCATAACCTTCAAGAACACTCGGTTGTTCTGGTCAGGGGTGGCCGGGTCAAAGATTTGCCGGGGGTCCGTTATCACCTGGTTAGGGGTGCTCTTGATGCAGCCGGGGTGGAAAACAGGGCTCAGGGACGCTCGAAATACGGTACTAAAAAGCCGAAAGCTTAGGAAATTAGTTAGGAGTAGGTGATTATAATGCCACGCAAAGGCCCTGTTTCAAAACGGGACATTTTACCGGATCCAGTTTATAAAAGTAAGCTGGTTACAAGGTTTATAAACAAGTTAATGTATGATGGGCAGAGGGGTGCCGCCCAGGAGATTATTTACGGTGCTTTTGATATTATTAAGGAAAAAACTGGCAAGGAACCGCATGAGGTTTTTGAAACTGCGGTACGCAATGTCTCTCCAGTTCTGGAAGTTAAAGCCCGTCGGGTTGGTGGAGCTACCTACCAGGTTCCCGTGGAAGTGAGTACCCATCGCAAAAACATTCTGGCTATTCGCTGGATAATTAATTTTGCACGCAGCCGTTCTGAAAAGACCATGGCTCAGCGGTTAGCCGCAGAGTTGATGGAGGCAGCCGGAGGAACCGGCAACTCAATTAAGAAAAAAGAAGATACCCATAAAATGGCAGAAGCAAATAAAGCATTTGCCCATTACCGCTGGTAGTGATATTGCCAGGTCCAGATTTTTTATTTATGGCCTGTCATAATGAAGAAGTTTAAAGATGCCTTACTGGCTTTAGAAAGGAGGGGTGACATGAGCAAGGAGACAAAAAAAAGTCAAAAGAATGGATTAAAAGTGGAAGAAAACCTTGATAATATCAGGAATATTGGAATTGCAGCTCACATTGATGCCGGGAAAACAACTACAACTGAACGAATTTTATTTTATTCCGGAAGGGTCCATAAGCTTGGTGAAGTGCACGATGGGACTGCAACCATGGATTGGATGGCCCAGGAGCAGGAAAGAGGAATAACTATAACCTCGGCCGCTACTTCCTGCCGCTGGCAAGATAAATTAATTAATATTATCGATACGCCCGGGCACGTGGACTTTACGGTTGAAGTGGAACGCTCGCTGCGGGTTTTAGATGGAGTGGTAGCTGTTTTTTGTGCCAAGGGTGGTGTAGAAGCCCAATCGGAGACGGTTTGGCACCAGGCTGATCGTTACCATGTCCCCCGCCTGGCCTATGTTAATAAAATGGATACTGTGGGAGCAGATTTTTTCAGCGTGGTTCAGCAAATGCAAGAAAGGCTGAAAGCGCATGCCCTCCCCATTCAACTGCCAATAGGTGCAGAAAGCAACTTTAACGGAATTATTGATTTAATAAATTTAAAAGCGATTATGTATGAAGACGATCTTGGTACCCGGAGAATTGAAACTGAAATTCCAGATGATTTAAAAGATAGAGTTAATGACTACCGGGAAAAACTGATTGAAGCTGTTGCCGATTACGATGATAATGTCATGGAAAAATATTTTAATGGCGAAGAAATAACAGCTGAAGAATGCTACAGGGCTTTACGCAAAGCTACCATTCACCATAACCTGGTACCGGTATTGTGCGGTTCTTCTTACCGGAACAAAGGGGTTCAGTTGTTACTTGATGCAGTGGTAAAATTACTGCCTTCACCGGTAGAAGTGGGTGCTGTAAAAGGGTTTAATCCTAAAAACGGGGAAGAAGATTTCCGGCTTCCCTCCAACGATGCCCCATTTTCTGCATTGGTGTTCAAAATCATGGTAGATTCTTATGTGGGCAAGCTGGCCTTTGCCCGGGTTTATTCCGGGACCTTAAAAAAAGGCTCAGTTGTTTATAACGCTACTCAACAGCAGCGTCAGCGGGTGAGCAGGCTGATCAGGATGCACGCTAATTTCAGGGAAGAAATTGAAGAAGCTAAAACCGGTGATATCCTGGCCCTGGCCGGTCCTAAACAGATCAGCACGGGAGAGTCATTATGCGCGCTTGACAAACCAATCGTCTTGGAAAACATCAAGTTTCCCGAACCGGTTATTTCCATTGCCATTGAGCCGAAAACCAAGGCCGACCAGGATAAAATGGCTGTATCAATGCAGCATCTGGCTGAAGAGGATCCAACCTTTCAGATTCATACCGATCAAGAAACCGGCCAAACCATCATTTCCGGGATGGGGGAACTGCATCTTGAGATTATTGTTGATCGCCTCCTGCGGGAATTTAAAGTGCAGGCCAATGTTGGAAAACCCCAGGTTGCCTATAAAGAAACCGTTAAAGATGAAGCAACGACCGAGGGGCGTTTCGTGCGTCAATCAGGTGGTCGCGGTCAGTACGGACATGTGAAGATTGTCTTAGAGCCCCTGGAATCGGGCGGTGGATTTATATTTGAAAATAAAATTGTTGGTGGGGCAATCCCCAAAGAATTTATTCCTTCCGTTGAAAACGGTCTTAAGGAAGCAGCTCAAAACGGGGTGCTGGCCGGCTACCCGGCGCTAGATATTAAGGTTACCCTGATCGATGGTTCATTTCATGAGGTTGATTCATCGGAGCTCGCATTTCGCATTGCTGCTTCAAAGGCTTTTAAAACAGCAATGTCAAAAGCAAATCCTGTTCTCCTGGAACCGGTTATGAAAATTGAAATATCTGCTCCGGAAGAATACCTGGGAGATATCATTGGTGATTTAACCGGCCGGAGAGGTCGGATTCTGGGTACCGAACTAAAGGTTGGTTTGCAGGTTGTTAGAGGCGTTGTGCCCCTTTCAGAAATTTTTGGTTACGCCACAGAATTACGTTCTCATACCCAGGGGCGCGGTGTTTACAACATGGAATTTTACCGTTACGAAGAGGTTCCCCAGAGCATTGCTCAAAAAATAATAAATCAAAGTATTACTTATCAATAGTTGGAGGTGCATTTAGTTGGCGAAGCAGAAGTTTGAGCGGACGAAACCGCATGTTAATGTAGGGACGATTGGTCACGTGGACCACGGCAAGACGACTTTAACGGCGGCGATGACTT
>PWMM01000201.1 GCA_003558195.1 Syntrophomonadaceae bacterium | reverse complement strand
TATAATGGGTGGTTTTGATGTTTGAAACCCAGTCACGCATCGCTTCGTTGGTGGCATCTTTTAAAGTTTTACTTCCCGAAGTCACCGGGATCACTTCTGCTCCCAGCAGTTTCATCCTGAAAACATTCAGCTCCTGGCGCTTAATATCTTCCTCTCCCATATAAATGAAGCATTCAAAACCAAATAAAGTTGCCACGGTAGCGGTGGCCACACCATGCTGTCCCGCTCCGGTTTCAGCGATGATCCGCTTTTTACCCATCCTTTTTGCCAGCAAAGCCTGCCCCAGGGTATTGTTAATTTTATGAGCGCCGGTATGATTTAAATCTTCACGCTTCAGGTATATTTTTGCTTTTCCGTATCTTTCAGTAAGCTGTTCTGCATAGTATAAAGGGGTAGGTCTTCCGCTATAGTTTTTAAAATAGTAGTGGAGCTCATCCCAAAAACCGGGATCATTTTTAATAGACCGGTAGTTCTCTTCCAGCTCCAGCAGGGCACTCATGAGTGTTTCAGGCACAAAACGTCCCCCAAAAATACCAAAATAGCCGTTTTGATCAGGCTTTCCCATTTGCTTCCCACCTCCTAACTTCGTTTACAAAATCTTTGATTAAACCAGCATCCTTTTCCCCCGCTTTTTCCACTCCTGAGCTAACATCGACACCATCAGGCCGAATCGTCTGTAAAGCCTGGTAGACATTAGCAGGGGTTAAACCACCTGCTGCAATCAACCAGCAAGGGATGAGATCGGCTTGAAATGGCTTAAAGCTTTCCCAGTCCCAGGGTTCACCGGTTCCGCCGGGACGACCAGGGAGATAAGAATCGATCAGGCAGGCCATAATCTTCCCCCGATAGCCCTTAATATCACAATAACCCCTTTCAGGGTCAGCCCGAAAAGCTTTTATTGCCCGGCCGGAAAAACGGCTGCAATAAGATGGGCTTTCCACACCATGAAACTGAAGTAAATCAAGATCAAGGTAATCCTTGATCCAGGCTACTTTATACTCCGGTTCGTTAACAAATACACCAACTTTTTTTAGGCCAGAAGGAAGGTGTTTTATAATATTGGCAGCTTCTATAACCGTGACCCGGCGCCTGCTCTCCGCAAACACAAAACCCACTGCATCAACTCCAGCCTCTGCACAGGTCTGAGCCGCCTCCAGGGATGTAATCCCGCATATTTTAATCCACATCAGTTTTTGCTCTCCTTTCAAGTTTCATAATTAAGCAAAGATTTAAGCTTAGCTTCTGGATCAACAGCCCTGACTAAAGCTTCTCCAATCAAAGCGGCATCGATTCCCGCTTCGTCGAGCTTAACCATGTCTTCCTGTGAATTAATGCCGCTTTCACCAACTATAACAATATCATCCGGCACCTGTTCAGAGAGCTCCAGGGTAGTGGCAAGATCAACCTCGAAGGTCGTTAAATCCCGGTTGTTTATGCCAATAATGCCGGCACCTGCTTCCAGGGCTATTGCCAACTCATCTAGATTATGGACCTCCACCAGGGCCTCCATACCCAGAAAGTGAGTTAACTGCAATAGATCGCCAAGAAGCGCTTTATCAAGGATAGCCACAATCAGTAGCAGCGCATCGGCACCATTAGCCCGGGTTTCATAAACCTGGTACTGATCGATAATAAAATCCTTGCATAAAACTGGGAGCCCGGTTCGATATTTAACCGGCATCATATAGGAACTGCTTCCTTTAAAATAATGTTCTTCTGTGATCACTGAAATAGCGCTGGCACCACCCCGGCAGTAAGCCTCAGCTAAACCCAGGGCATCAAACCCTGGATTAAGTTCTCCTTTTACCGGAGAAGCTCGCTTAATTTCAGCAATAATTGAACATCCCCGTTTTTTTACCAGGGCCTGGCCAAACAAAAGCGGGGGATCTTGCCTGGCTATAGTTTCCAGCACTAAATCAAGGGGCTTTAGTTTTTGATCCCGCTTTAATTGTTCAGCTTTATTATTAATTATTTCTCTAATAAGCATCGCTTCAGGCAGAATAGAGGCGTGGTCCTGCCTTTCCCCTCCCTTCAGAAAAACGAGTAGTAAACTGCCTCAGGGCATCGAGCTTTTGCAGGGCCAAACCCGAATTAACCGCTTCCCGCGCCATGTTCATTCCTTCGGCTAATCCAGGAACGCTATCGGTCGCGTAAAGAGTTGCAGCGGCGTTAACCAGGGCCAGGTCCAGTTTCGGCCCGGGCGAACCTTTCAGGACCTGAACAATTATATCGGCATTTTCACTAAGCTCCCCGCCTTTGAAGTCTTCCGGGCATGCCTGCTGCAAGCCCAGTTCTTGCGGATCTAAATAATAGGTTTTAATGACCTGGTTTCTTACCTCGGTCACTTTCGTTGGACCCAGGGTCGATATCTCATCCATACCCCCTTCTCCATGAACAACCAGTGCCGATTCAACGCCAAGCCTCATTAACACCCGGCCAATAAGCTCCGTCAAATGGGCAGCGTAAACCCCGATCAGCTGGATTTGTACTCCTGCCGGATTTACCAGTGGTCCGAGCAAATTAAAAACGGTCCTGATGCCAATCTCTTTCCTGGCCTTAACGGCATGTTTCATAGCTGAATGGAAAGTAGGGGCAAATAAGAAGGCCATTCCTGTTTCTTCAATACAGCGTGCAGCAGCCGAAGGTGGAAGTTCAACGTTTACTCCCAGGGCTTCGAGAACATCAGCGCTGCCACAGTTGCTGGATACAGCGCGGTTACCATGTTTAGCAACAGTTACCCCGCAGGAGGCTACAATAAAAGCTACCGTGGTTGAAACATTATAGGTTTTAAGCATATCACCACCTGTACCGCAGGTATCGGCAAGCTTTATCCCTTTTAAGCTGAACGGGCTGGCTTTGGCCCTGATTGCTTTTGCAAAACCGGTTATCTCTTTCTCGGTTTCCACCTTCATGCAAAGGGCCGTTAGTAATGCAGCCACCTGGGAATCGGTTGCCATTCCTTCCATGATCTCGGTCATAATAGTATAAGCTTCTTTTTCCTTAAGGTCCTTTCCGCTGCTTATTAAAGCTATCGCCTCTTTTACTGTCATTTGAAAACAACCCCTTCTTTAAGGAAATTAAACAATACCTTTTTCCCATTTTCAGTTAAAACCGATTCCGGGTGAAATTGGATGCCATGAATTGGCAGCTCCCGGTGTGATAACCCCATAACCTCGCTATCTTCTGAAACTGCAGTTATTTTAAGTATTTCCGGAACAGTATCATAGTTCACCGCCAGGGAGTGATACCGCCCCGCTAAGAAAGGGTTTTCAAGCCCTTCGAAAGGACCGCTTCCATCGTGCGTGATCGCAGATACCTTGCCGTGCATAAGTTTCTTAGCCGGCCCAATTTCTCCCCCGAAGGCCCGGCCGATGGCCTGGTGCCCCAGGCAAACCCCTAGCACGGGAATATCCGGTGGCAATATTTGCAACAACTCCAGGCAAATCCCGGCCTGTTCAGGCTTACCCGGACCTGGCGACAATATTATTTTTTCCGGATTTAAATCAAGCACTTTTCTCGGCGTAACCATATCATTGCGAAACACCTCAATTGCTTTTCCATCCATTAACTCTCCACAGTATTGGACCAGGTTATAAGTAAAAGAGTCATAGTTATCGATAATAATGATCATTACAAATCCTCTCCGGCCAGTTTAAGAGCTTTTAAAAGGACCCTGGCCTTGTTAATTGTCTCTTCATACTCGGCATCAGGTTGCGAATCGGCTACTATTCCAGCACCGGCCTGGGCATAAGCTTTGCCCTTTCGGAATACAATTGTCCTGATCGTTATACAGGTATCCATGTTGCCATTAAAAGAGAAATAACCAACCGCTCCTGCATAAGGGCCCCGCTTCGTCGGCTCAAGCTCATAAATTATCTCCATCGCTCTTACCTTGGGGGCTCCGGAAACAGTACCGGCCGGGAAACAGGCGATAAAAGCATCAAAAGCATCTTTATTACCGGCCAACCTGCCTTTCACTTCCGATTCCAGGTGCATTACATGAGAATACCTTTCACAGGCCATAAAAACAGGCAGTTCAATACTGCCAAATTCCGCGACCCGGCCCAGATCATTGCGCCCAAGATCAACCAGCATTACGTGTTCCGCTTTTTCTTTCGGATCACTAACCAATTCCTGTTCATATTTTTTGTCTTCTTCCGGTGTTTCTCCCCTGGGCCTGGTTCCAGCTATAGGCCTGGTTGTAACAGTTTTATCTTCAACCCTGGTTAACATTTCCGGTGAAGCACCCGCTATTTGATAATCGTTATAATCAAGATAGTACATATACGGGGAAGGGTTTAAAGTCCGCAGGGTCCGGTATACTTCAAAGGGATCCACAGCAGTTTCTGCTGCAAACCGTTGAGAAAGGACGGTCTGTAAAATATCTCCGGCATAAATATACTGCTTTATAGCCTTTACTTTCGCAACAAATTCAGACCTGCTCATGTTACTGGTGAGAGATAACTCATCAAGCATACTTTCATAACTATTTACCTGCTTTAAGGTATTATTTTTGTTATTCTTGATATCATTCTCAATCTGTTCGATTTTTATTAAGGCATCATTGTAAGCTTTTTCGGGGTCATCACCAGGGCGGCTATTGATGATTATTTTTAAACGTGAGCGGTAATGATCAAATACCAGGACTACTCCGGGAAAAATATAGTGAGCATCAGGCAACTCCAGGTCATCAGGCGGATGATCAGGAAGGCGTTCAAAAAAGCGTACTGAGTCATAACCGGCATAACCCACAGCACCACCAAAAAACCTGGGCAACTCGGAATCTTCAGGGATCCGGTATGAATTTAAAATTTCACGAAGAACAGTGCTGAATTTCTGTTTTCTTACCTCCTCTTTACCTTCACTTAACAGCTCCACTTCCTCTCCTTTAGCCCGCACAGTCATGAAAGGTTCGCCGCCTATAAATGAATAACGTGACAGGCTAATACTACCCTCCACGCTCTCCAGCAGGCAGGAATAACTACCTTTAAAAACTTTGGCATAAACTGAAACAGGCGTTTCCAGATCAGCAACAATTTCCCTGTACACTGGAATAAGATTGTATTTTCCACTCATTCTGATGTACTGTTCTTTAACCGGTTTGCAGCAGTATACTTGCTCCATTTGATTTTCCTCCTAAAAAAACAGTTTAATAAAAAAACCCTTCGCCCATAAAAGGGTGAAAGGGTTTTTTCCACGGTGCCACCTTAATTAGATTTGCCACTTCAATTATTTTTCTGCTGGGATATTTATCGAGCAGAGCAAAAGTTAACAATTAAAAAGCCTTCCATCTCTGGGACGAAAGGCTAACTTCCGCGGTGCCACCCGGCTTTGAATCCCACCTTAAAAATAACAAAGGGGAAATCTCTCTTTAACAGGATACGAGCCCTTAACCAAAACCAGTTATAAGCTGATATCCCCCTCATTGTTACGGTCGAGGTTTCCGTCGGAGTCTACTCACAAGCTAGCTATGCTTTCGATCCGCTGCTCCCGGGCCCATTCAGTATGCTTTCGTGTACCGGTTTTCCACTGCCGCCGGCTCTCTGTTACATCCCGGCCATACCTACTCTTCCCGATCAAGGCATTTAAGATTATTATTAAGTTCCTACATTGATAACACAGTAAATTAAACTTGTCAATACTATTTTGCTAATTTATCAGATGCAAATCCAAAAATATTTCACATACTGCGGTGAATTTATAACCCTAATGTCTGAAGGAATATGATTATGGTTGCCACGGAAAAAGTGAAAACTCTCATCACCTGCTTCATAAACAAAACCACACCTGCCTTCACTTTTATCATCATTAATCCGGTTGACCCAGTAACTTTTCACTACTCCAGCTGTCCCAAGTGATTCATACCATTGCAAATCATAACTGATATAGCCTTTATCAGCCAGGCTGAGAATAGTATCTATTGCTGTAACCACTCCAGGCTGGAACATGTCGGATCTTAAATTATGGGCCTTTATCTCAACATTTTCAAACAGCATGGTTTCATTTTGGCCTTCAATAATTACCTCGGGCACTATAATAGTGCCATCATTTTCTTTTTTTCGCTCTACCTCTTCACGGTAAGTTTCATATACTGACTCAAGATATTCTTCAGTCGTGTGGACCATTCTCAAAAACATTTCATCTTTATAGGGATAATGATCTATTCGAAAAACAGAACGCTCTCGCCATCCCCCGTCATAAAAAGCATCATACCACCACTCGGTATGACCATTCATCTCAGTTATGACATAGGTATTCATGTCCTCATCAAAATAGTACTTTAGTTCAATCTTTTCACTGTCATCGAGATGTACCAGGACATCAAAAATCGAGAAATATCCTTCCCTGAAAATATCATCTCGCATGGTTTGCACTTCTTGAGGTTTAAAAGAAAAAGTGCCCACTTTTTCAATTTCTAGCTCATTCTCTAATGTTGAAACCGTCTCACTGATTTCTCCATATACACGGTTTTCTTCCTCGTCTGTATCAGGTTCCATAGCTCCTTCTTCTTCATCTGGGAAATCTGACTGCTCCTCTGTACAGCCTATCAATATAAACAGTGAGACTATAATCGCCGCT
>PWMM01000216.1 GCA_003558195.1 Syntrophomonadaceae bacterium | reverse complement strand
GCATAATTTTAGGAGCATACCCGCAGATGATAACTCCATTAATTCCTCATGCTTCTAAAGTAGTTGGGATTTATAGCCTTGACGGTATCTGGGGCTCCTTGAGACTGGGTATAGCCGGTTTATTGTTCTTCCTAAACCTTTCCGCAGTTCTAAAAAAAGGCATCCACCTGCCGCCCTGGGTCAGCGTGGAATACTTAATCTTTAATCCACTGGGGAAAGCGGTTTATAAAAGATTTTGTAGTTACGGGTCAACTCTTGATTCTTCCGTCGATAACCTTTACATGAAAACAGGACGCAACCTGTACCAGTTTTGTCAGTATATCACTACCCTGGATAAAAGCATTGATAGTGCATTCCAGAGATCTGCAGAAGTCGGACGTAACCTGGCAGAGCGTACCCGCTACCTTGATCAGGCTATAGATGAAGGTTATACAAAGACCGGAACGGCTGCTCGCAAGATTGCTGATCATACCAGGAGGTTTGATGAGGGAATTGATGAAGGGTATGCCAAAACCGGTAATGCTGCTCGCAGATTTGCTGATCATTCCAGGAAGTTTGATGAGGGGATTGATGAAGGTTATTCTAAGACAGGAGAAGCAATGCGCCGGATGGCTGATAGATCAGAAGCAGAATTTGAAGAGGAAGATTACAGAAAACGTTTGCGTTTTAACCCAATTGAATGGACAACGAAAAATTTGAATTTTGACCAGCTGATCCTGGCTTTATTGCTTGGTGCAGTATTAATAGTCATTTTTTATACCGGGCGATAATCTTAAAATGTGGAGGGTTCCAACTTAAATGGACAGGGTGAATAATTTAGATACCCTGTCCTTTAATCTATCCAGTGCAAGATAATTCATAGTAAGTGATTCAGGCATAAAATGAGGAGGAAAGGATTATTAAATTAAATAACCAGGCCAGTAATTTTGGGGCAACTAAAACCAAAAATTTAAAAAATTCTTTAAAACCGCTTTACCTTGTTCCGTTGCTAGTTGTATTATTATTCTCTGGTTACTTTTATACCCGTACGCACCATGTCGTTAACACCTTCACTTATTCTCATATAGCTATGGATACGGTACTGGAGATCAGGTTTCAAGCCCGGGGGATAAGAGCTGCTGAAAAAGTCAGGGATGATATCTTTAACGAAGTTGAGCGTTTAGAAAAACTATTTAGCAGGAGTATTCCAGGCAGTGATGTTACAAAAGTTAATAATAGTGCCGGGCAGGAACCGGTTCCGGTCAGCAAAGAAGTTTTTTATGTGACAGAAAAAGCAATTCAGTATGCCGAGTTAACGGGCGGTACTTTTGATCCAACCATAGCTCCGCTAACTGACCTGTGGGGGTTTTTTTCTGAATATGATTACAGGGTGCCTGATGAACAGGAGATAGAAAGGGTTTTAGAGCTGGTAGATTATTCCTTGATAGAGCTTAATGAGAATGATAATAGCATCTATTTACCTTTGGAAGGCATGGGTTTAGAACTGGGTGGCATTGCCAAAGGATTTATTGTCGATCAATCCCTGGAAATACTTAGGAAAGCCGAAATTAACAATGCTTACGTTAATGCCGGTGATATAGGATTACTAGGCTACCGGCCTGATGGTGAACCCTGGCGAATTGGCATTAGAAATCCCCGGGACGAAGGAGACATGGTTGCTGTACTGCCATTAGTTGATCGATCTATTGATACTTCTGGTGATTATGAACGTGCTTTTGAAAAAGATGGTATTAAGTATCATCATCTTCTTGATCCCCATACCGGTAAACCGGCTCAAGAGCTAGCCAGCGTAACTGTAATAGCAGACAAGACCTTGGATGCTGATGTTTTATCAACTGCAGCTTTCATTCTCGGTATAGATGCTGGATTTATGCTGATTGAAGAACTAAAGAATACGGAGGGTGTTTTTATAACCCCAGAATTAAATGTTACTTATACCAGCGGCCTGCAAGACTTAATAGAACTTGAGCGGTAAATTAAATACCACAATACCTTTGATGTAATAATCGATTTTTTAAGGTCGCTGCTGTTAATATTAGAGTAAATGTTCTCGGAAAGGGTTATTCAAATGCAGGATTCTGGTTTGCGGATTAGAAACCGCTTGCAATATCTTACTTACCTGGCTCTGCTCGTTACATTTGCGGTAGTTATTCATACTGTTGAGGCTGCCATGCCTTTACCAATGCCGGTTCCTGGAGTCCGAATTGGTCTTGCCAATATTATTACTTTGCTAACATTAGTATTGTTTGGTTTGCGCAGCGGGCTATTAGTTGCTACTATTCGTTCGGTGTTGGGCAGTATTTTTGTAGGAGGTCTATTCGGTTTTGGTTTTTGGTTGAGCCTTGCCGCTGGACTGACAAGTTGTTTAGCCATGGCTTTTATGCTTCTATTTCAAAGGAAGGGGCTGGTCAGCATGGTTTCGGTCAGCGTGGTTGGGGCGGCCATACATAACTTAACCCAACTCGGTATGGCCAGTATTATTATTTCCAGCATTGAACTCATAAAAGGTTACTATCCATTTTTATTATTGCTTTCAATTCCGACTGGTATCTTCACCGGACTGGCAGCCTACTATCTGCATGGTGTCACCGGCCGAATGATCAGGCAAACAAGCCCGGGTGGTCCCTCATGAGCCTGATCCTGGCTTCTGCGTCTCCCCGCCGGGCTGATCTTTTAAAGCAGGCTGGTTTATCATTTACGATTTCAGAACCCGGTATTGATGAACATTTAAGGTTTACAAAAAAACCCGGGTTCATGGTTGAAAAGCTGGCCCGGGAGAAAGCATTGGCTACGGCCGGACGCTTTAAGAGCGGATTTGTGCTGGCAGCAGATACTCTGGTAATTTTAGAAGGCTTATACCTGGGTAAACCGGTAGATGAAGATGATGCCCGTAGAATGCTTTTTATGCTTAGTGGAAATGTGCATGAAGTTTTTACCGGCCTTGCTTTATTAGATATAGTTTCAGAGAAAATGATAACTAACTATGCAAAGACCAAAGTATGGATGAAATTGCTGGAAGAAGAACAAGTCGAGCGTTATCTTAAAACTGGGGAGCCTTTTGATAAAGCAGGTGCTTATGGAATCCAGGGACGGGGAGCAATGTTTATTGATAAAATCGAAGGTTGTTACTTTAATGTTGTAGGTTTACCCCTGAGCTTGCTTTATGAAATGTTGAAGGAAATGAAAGTTCCAACCTGGATCACTACTAAGGAGAGTGGACATGAAAAATGAAAGCATAACTATAAAAAAATTGCCCCTTGAGGAAAGACCCCGGGAAAAATTAATAAAAATGGGAGCAGGTGCCCTTTCTAATGCTGAGCTTCTGGCAATTTTACTGCGGATTGGTAATAAAGCGGAATCAGCTGTTCAGCTGGCGACAAGAATTATTTCTAAAAGTGGAGGGTTACGCAACCTGCCGGATCTATCCCTGGAAGAATTACAGGAAAATAAGGGGATCGGGCCTGACAAGGCGGTTACCATTAAAGCAGCTCTTGAACTTGGTTCCCGTTTAGCCACTTCCCCCAGGGAAGAAGCTGGTTCGATTACAACTCCCAGCCAGGCTGCTGCATTATTCATGGAAGAATTACGCTATAAAAAGAAAGAGTATTTCAAAGTATTGTTATTAAACACCAAGAACAGTATTATTTCCAGGGAAGAAATCTCTGTCGGCAGTTTAAATGCTTCCATTGTTCATCCAAGAGAGTTGTTTATTACTCCCCTCAGAAAAAGCGCAGCTTCAATTATCCTGTTTCACAATCACCCCAGCGGGGACCCAACTCCCAGCCAGCAAGACCTGGAGGTCACCCGGCGACTTGTCGATGCCGGTAATATCCTCGGGATTACTGTAAGGGATCATATCATTATTGGTGATGGTTGTTTTTTTAGTTTCAGGGAAAAAGGATTGCTATAAAAATAGCTTATGGTTATTAAAAGGCCATATTTATGATATTATGAAGCTGGCGTGCTTTGAAAGATATAGCTTAAAATAAGTTTTCTATATCAAGAGAAATGAATAAGATAGTGATGTGTAAATATGGCTGATGCAGTTCACACAATTGATAATCTTCTCCTGCAAGTGCAGAAACCAGCCCGTTATAGGGGTAATGAATGGAATTCATGGCATAAGGATCATGCCGCTGCAGATGTAAAAATGGTGATGGCTTTTCCCGATCTTTATGAGGTAGGGATGTCTAATCATGGGTTGAAAATCCTGTATGAAAGCGTCAACAGCAACCCTGGGCTGCTGATGGAAAGAGTATTTGCTCCTGCTATCGACATGGAGGCTCTGCTGCGGGAACACGGTTTGCCACTTTTCTCCCTGGAAAGCGGGACACCACTCCATAAATTTGATCTGATTGGATTTTCCTTGCAATATGAGTTAAGCTTTAGTAATGTTGTTAATATGCTTGATCTCTCCGGGGTTTCCCTTTATAGCGAAAAGCGAAATGAACCTGATCCTTTAGTTGTAGGTGGCGGACCCTGTGCTTTTAACCCTGAACCACTGGCTCCTTTTTTTGACTTTTTCATCCTGGGGGAATCTGAAGAATGCCTGCCTGATTTGCTCAAACTGTATAAAGATTTGAAACAAAAGAAACTTAGTCGAAAACAAATATTGCTTAACCTATCTGAGCTGCAGGGAGTTTATGTGCCATCTTTTTACCAGCCGGTTTATAACCAGGGTAAGCTTATTAACCTAAAAAAAATTGAATCCAAAGCTCCTGATTCAGTGAAAAAGTGCCTGGTTAATGAGCTTGATAATTCTCTTTACCCTGTAGCTCCTGTTGTTCCTTATGTTCAAACCATCCATGATCGGGCAGTAATTGAACTGTTTCGCGGATGCAAGCGAGGTTGTCGTTTTTGTCAGGCTGCTTATATCTTTAGGCCAGTCAGGTTTCGTAGTAGAGAAAAAATTATTGAAGCAGCCCAAAAACAAATCTCGCTTACCGGTTATGAAGAGCTTTCCCTGTCTTCTTTAAGCAGTACAGACTATCCAGATCTTGAAAGCCTTATTGATGAACTGGATCGGGTATTTAGTGGAGAGCAGGTAAAATGTAACCTCCCTTCATTGCGCCTCGACTCTTACTCAGTTAAGTTAGCAGAAAGATTGCATCGGGGCAAGCGCAGCAACCTTACCTTTGCCCCGGAAGCAGCAACAGAGCGATTGCGCCAGGTAATAAAAAAAGATATAACCGAGAATGATATTTTTTCAGCTTTAGATGATGCTTTAAGGGCAGGCTGGCAAGGTTTTAAACTATATTTTATGATCGGATTGCCTACTGAAATAATTGAAGATGTAGAAGCGATAGTAGATTTATGTTGCCGAATCAGGACTTTTTGCCGAAATCAATCCAAGACCAAGATTGCTCTTTCAGTCAGTGTATCCACCTTTGTTCCAAAAGCTCACACCCCGTTTCAGTGGGAGCCGCAGTTAAGCCTTGACGAAATAACCTTAAGGCAGGAAATAATTCAACAGGGTTTAAAAAAAATAGCCGGTATCAACTTAAGCTGGCATGATGGTGAAACCAGTTTTTTGGAAGCGGTTTTTGCACGTGGAGATCGGCGCCTGGCTCCTGTGCTGGAAAAAGCATTTAAACTTGGCTGTCGTTTTGATGGATGGTCAGAGTATTTTTCAATGTCTTTGTGGCATAAAGCTTTCGAAGAAACAAGCATTAAGGGTGAAGACTATGCTCAGCGCTACTTCAATTATGAAGATCTTTTGCCCTGGGATCACCTCAATTGCGGGATAAACAGAGATGTTTTGGTTAAGGAGCATCGCAAAGCTTTAGAACAAGAGAGCTCTTACAAGGAGTAACTAATGAGGCGGATTCAATTTAGTTTTTCCAGGCTTGATGCCTTGAAGCATATTTCGCACCTGGATTTGATGAGGCTATTTCAGAGGGCTTTACGTAGAAGTGGTTTGCCTCTGGTTTACAGTGAAGGTTATAATCCTCATATGCGCTTTAACCTTGCCTTGCCTCTGCCTGTTAATGTTACAGCTTCAGAAGAGTGCGGGGAAGTTTTTTTGTCAGCTGATGTAACAACAGATTTTTTTGCTCAGGTTTTAAGTGAGCAAATTCCTGAAGGTCTGCTTTTAGGCAAAACAAAATTAGCAGAGCTTGATGCTCCGCTACTCCCGTCCCTGGTAAGTGCTGCTTATTATAAGGCTTCACTTCAGGCATACGATGGCAGGCAACCTGGTTTTGAACAGTATCATGCTGCCCTTGAACGGCTTATGGCTATGAATGAAATTTTAACTGCAAAGAAGAAAAAAAAACAAAAAAGGCAGAGTAAACAAAAAATAACTTATGTAAATGTCAGGCCTTTCATTATTAAAGCATATTTTAGCCAATCCGAAGGGGCAGAACGCACTGAATTGAAGATGCTTCTGAAAGCAGGCAACAGAGGTGGTATTTCGCCATTTTTTATTGTTAATTGCCTTGAAAAAGATACTGGTAATATTAATTGCCATAATGCATGCTGGCAAATACACCGGGAAAGATTATACCAGGGAGATGATCAAATTTTACAGCCTCTTTTTGAAGGGATGTGAGTAGTTATTGATAAAAAAATTATAGTCAATTGTGATAACCGGGCTACCCGGGTAGCCTTGCTGGAAAAGGGCAAGTTG
>PWMM01000072.1 GCA_003558195.1 Syntrophomonadaceae bacterium | reverse complement strand
CGTTCGAGTGGAAGTTCACCCGTGCGGACCTCCATCAGGTGCTCAGGCGCCTTGAGGCAAAGGAGCAGGCCGATGCCGCTTGACCAGATAATACGTCATCGAACTTACGAACCAGAGCACTTAGGATGGATACCGGACTCGGCGATGTGAGCCATCTGCATTCCATTCAACGCCGCGGTAAACCGCTCTTTCTGCCTAGAAGTAAGTGCGTCGGCACGGTCAAGGTTTTCCAGCAGATACAGGAAGTCGCTGGTAGTCCTCGCAAAATCGACCAAGTGGGCGACAACAACATCTTGCGCGTGCTCACCAATTCTAGAGAACAATGTCGGTTCCGCGAGGATCTGCGAAGCCACGACAGCGCAATTAGTAAGATCCGGCACAAAATCCCATTCAGCCATAAGGTCATTCTTGGCCTTAAGGTATCCAATGGAGAACCAGACTGCGCGTCTGAGGAATACGCCCATTGACGGGTCCCGGGCCAGTTTCTCTGCTTCACGCCACAGCTTCTGTAGAAACCAGACGTGCAGGGCCTCATCGACTTTTGGCAGGACCTCCTCGACATACCTCTCAACAGCCTCGGGGACATCGTCCAGGAAGTTCTTCTCCTTGGTCAGCAGGCGCACTTGATCGTCGAGATAGCCATGCCGCAACTTGAGGGGGCGTCCAAGAACCACCTCGAGGACAGTTGACGCGGCAGAAATCAAGTCCTCCTTCGACGGTTGTTCCTCGTAAGGGTGGCCGTAGATACACCGCATATTATATACGTGCATAAGGCGAGAGTGATCGGTTTCGCCAATGAATCCATATTCCTTCGCCCGGTCAAGCAGATAGCTGTCCACCGACTGTTGAGCGTCTTCCTTGCGGGTTACCTTACCAGCGATCTTTTTGGCGGACCCGTCGCGGGGAGCCATCTCCTTGAACCGACGTTTCAGAGATTCGGCGCAACTCAACCAAGTCATCAAATAGGCTGCCCTGAGAGCCCCAGCTCCAGCAGATTGGACTGCTTCCGCAAAGAGAACTTGGTCTTGTTCATCCAGCACCTCCTCCAGGTATGGCTCCAGGATGTGCCTGATGCTCTCTTTGTCCGCAGCATCACACATTACACTCGCACCTCGTAGCCGTCGGTCCATTCCATCCGATCCCCAACGGGAACGAATTGCGGAAACTCCGCCCACATCTCCTGCGAGACCGTATGATACGCGTGTGGGTTATGGAGAACGAGCACGTCGTGTTCGATCCACACCGTATTGTCTTTGCTGAAGTGCAGGTCCCTAGCCTCCTTCCACGCTGGCCATATAGCGTCCCTGATTTCTTCATCGATCAGGAATAGCGGATCGGGGTGTGGATATCGCTCTACAAGCTTTTCCTCAATACAAAGGATCGCGCTGATCCTCCTGTGAGCCGGCAAGCCATCTGGTTTGAGCGGCCGGCCGCCCGGTTTCATAGTCTCCAGGAATTTTCCTTCCGGGAAGAACCTCGATTCGGCAGCCCCGAAACTCCTTGCTCGAGGATTGACTTGGAACGTGACCTTGGTTTGTCCGTAAGCGGCACGAATCAAGTCGTCTCGATTCGAGAACATGCGAGTTCGGAGAATCGGCACAACAACAAGGATATTGGGCGTTCCATCACCGAATTGCTTATTGGCCGCTACCAAGCACTGTGCGACCTTGTCAGAGTCATCGCCCTCCCAAGTGAATACGTGTTTGCCAGGAGGCGGATGCGGCAGCTCGCGAAATGGTGCTTTAACCTCAACGTTAATATCGCCTTCGGGAAGCATGATACGCATCTCAAGGTTCTTGTGGCCTCGCCCCTGCGCATACGGGTCGACGGGTAGTTTCATTAGCCCAGCAAGGAGCCAGCATGCTTCGCATTCAGACATTGCAGAACGAAAATTGGCATCGTCTATGCTGGTGAGCCTAGCCCGAAGATCATCGCCTTTGGTCCCCTCAAACATTCCGCAAGCGAATGCAGTGTGCAGGTATGTCTCCCAAGCTGCTTTCTGCGCTTTTCGAACACGCAGTCGTTCTGCATCATACTTGTCAGATGGGTCCGGTCCACTCGCGGCCAACACTTCGAGTCGAAAGCGGAGTTGGTCGGATGCCGTGGGGCATTCCATCAGGTCCACAGGCATGACGGTGCCGAATATTTCTTTCAGCGGATCCTGGGGCGGCGTGTATCGTCCGTAGCCCGCCTTGATTGCCTTTGTCTCTGACATAACGATCACGCCTCCGCCGCTTCTGCAATTTGCCTTGGGCTGATCAAAACACTGCCCTTTGCTTTCGCCAGCAGGGTTCCGAACGGGTCTGGAACGCGGACGAGCCGGGGGCTCGGGGCCGCACAGTCGTACACCACGTAGAGCCAGTAGCGGTCCCGCATGTTGCACGCCCGGCCCCACTCGTTGTCGGTCACCTCGACCTGGCCGGTTGCAGCACGTCCTTTCACCTCGATCCCGCGCTGTTCGCCGTCGGGGCGAATGGATAACAGGTCGAACCCCGGATTATCGGGCAAACCGGCCGCCCGGGCGAGCGGCGGGGTGTGGACATCCTTCACGGTCGCCCCTTCGGCCTCTTCGAACGCCCGTGCGATGTCCATCGCGATCTGTTCGACGTCGGCGTCGTGCCGTTCTTTTTCGGCGGGGTCCGGCGTCGGCACGACGAGTGCGTGGGCGATAAACTCGATCTTGCCGGGGTCGATGAGTTCCGGTTCTCGCTCCAGCACGGCGAGTGCGTGGGCGCGTTGAGCGGCGATCTGTTTCTGCTGCCGCTTGACCTTTCCCAACTCGCCCTGGGCGCTCTGGTTTCCGTTGCGAACTTTCTGGGCCAGGTTCGATCGGGCGTTGGCGAGTTCTGCCTCATGGAAGTCGAAGCCCCGCCGCACAAGTTCCCTCCGTTCGGCCAATGTGGTGAGGAGCTCATTTCGCCGCTTCACAGCCATCTCCCGTGCCACGCGCTCCATCAGGTAGGCCCGGGCCTGTTCCTTCCGTTCTTCCGCCTGTGCGGCGAGTCTTTGCGCCCCGGGCGAGAGGCCGTGGCCGCCGTGGAGCAGGAGCAGATGTTCGACCGGGCAATTGGTGATCTCGGCACCCTCGGACTGTCGTATTCCAATCAGTCGGCAGTCAAGGATATCCTCGTGTGCCAACTCCCGCAATTCGGGGTCCGCCCGTCGGGCCACCGAAAGCTGCGCCAGGTGGAAGAGATACGGTTTGTCGGCGGATGGATCGACGAAGATCGCGCCGTGCAGGGCCTTGGCGCCCAGCCGGTCATGAACAAGTCGGCGTAAGCTCTCGAAGACCGGCTCGCCGGGGTGGAGCCATACGGCCTTGCGGCCATCGTCCGGGCGCTCCACAGACAGGCGCTGTCTCTGGTCTGTCGGATACGATTCGAGGGCGGCGAGCAACGGGTCCATCGCGCCGCGCTTGCCCGGCCGCAGCGAGAAATACCCGCTCGTGTCGCCGTCGATGGCTATATCCACCAGGGGCGCGGCCCGTTCGATGAAATGGCGGACGTATCCGGGGAGCAGCCGTAAATAGGTCTCGTGTTCCATCTCTTTGCGTAGCCGGGGGAGCTGCGTCGCGACGTCGCCGCCGGTGCCGTAGAGGGCGCGTTCGCGTTCCTCCAGAGCGCGGACCTGCTCGGTTGTGAGGGCCCCCTCGATTTCTGCGGCAATCGAATCGTCGTCTTCGGTGACCGTCCGCTCGATATAGTCCTTGATTGAAACGTCCTGGAAGACCCGGCCGACTACATCATAGACCTTATCCGATTTCAGCTCCTTGCGGATTGCCTCGAGCTTCTCAAGGAGCGTGAGTAGGACTCGCCCCTCGCGGGTGCTTGTGGCGACCAGGTTGAGGATGACGACGGGGTCGTGTTTTTGGCCGTACCGGTGGATGCGGCCCATTCGCTGTTCGAGCCGGGCGGGATTCCAGGGGATATCATAATTGACCATAATCCAGCAGAACTGGAGGTTGATCCCTTCGCCAGCGGCGTCGGTGGCGACCAGGAAACGGGCGCCGTCCTCGGTATGGGGTTTTCGGAACCGCTCAATCTGCTCTTCGCGCTCGGTGTAGGGCATCCCGCCATGTATCTGTGCCACCTGGCCCGTGTAGCCCATTCCTTCCAGGCGGCGGACGAGGTAAGTCATCGTGTCACGGTGTTCTGTGAAGATGATGAACTTCTCGCCCGTAAAGTTCTCGTCATTCAGCACATCTCGGAGCCGGTTGAACTTCGACTCGGTTCCCGGGGTTTCGTAAACCTCTTTAGCCAGGTCGCGGAGTTCCTCAACTTGTCTCAATTCGGCCATGAGGTCGGCCACCGAAGAGGCGGCCACAACCTGGAGCAGGCGATCCTCCGAGATCTCATTGGCCTCAAGATCGCCCTCGGGGCTTTCTTCGTCGGCCGTCTGCGATTCGAATGGGTCGTCTGTCTCGTCGTCGAGCCGTCTCTGGAGGGTCAACAGTTGCTGTTCTGAGAGCCGGCCTTCCTGCACGTCGGCGATCAAGTTGTCGAGTTTTTCGATCCGCCGTTCGAACGAGCGGAGCAGGGCGTAGGTCGAGCTCGCCAGCCGCCGCTGGAACACGCCCATTGCGAACCGGGCGGCGGTGCGATTCAGCACCATCGCCTTGTTGTAGACATACTGGAGGTAATCGGTGGTCTCATCATAAAGGCGTTGCTCGCTGACCTCGCCCTGCGTCAGTTCGTATCCGAGGGTGTCGGATACCCGTTGCGGATAGAGGGGAGTGTTGTCGAATTTGACCATCTCCTCTTTTGTGCGTCGAATGAAGTGCTCGGCCCGAAGTTCTTGCGGATATTCGCGGAAGGCCTGGTGGGTGGAGAGCACGTCCGGTTCGAGCAAGCGCCAGAGCGCGTAATAGGGGTAGTCCTTACCCATGTGCGGCGTTGCCGTGAGGAGCAGGAGGTGGTGAGCGTGCCAGTTCAAGCTCCACCGGGAGGTTAGGCCGCGCACCCCGGCGATTGCTTCGGCTAACCGGTAGCGACGGGTCTTGTGGATGCGGAGGTCGGGGTCCTGTCGGGCCGAGAGCTTGTGCGCCTCGTCGAATACGACGAGGTCGTACGGCACCACATCGGGTTCCTGCAGGCGCGAGAACATCGTTTTGCCGGCCAGCGTGTCCACGCTGACAATCAGTTGGTCACTCCCATCGCCGACAAAGGGATTGCCCGTGCGAGCATCGGTGCCGCTGACCGGGCGGAATGACAGGTTGAACAGCGTATCGAGTTCGTGCTGCCAGTTGCCGACGAGCCCAGCAGGGCAAACGACCAGCACGCGTCGTATGACGCGCCGGGACAACTGTTCGCGGATGTACAGGCCGGTCATGATGGTCTTGCCGGCGCCGGCGTCATCGGCCTCAAGAAACCGGAGCCGATCCTGTGGGAGCATATGGTCATAAACGGCAATCCGCTGGTGGGGGAGTGGATCGATCTGAGATGTTTCCGTAGCGAAGGTGGGGTTGGCCAGGTGGCCGAACGAAAGCCGCTCGGCTTCAGCCAGGACACTCACGATCTCAGAGGTGCTGGTAAAGTCGAGGGGCGGAGGGCCTTCCTCAGTCTGTGCTTTCTCTCGAGGGGGTTTGCCGGAGCGCGAGTGATCACGAACCAGGTCCTGAAGCTGGCTCCACGAGAGAGGCGACGGTCGGACCTGCCCATTCTCCCATCGGTTGACGGTCGAGAATGCCACTCCAAGCTGATCGGCCAGGGCTTGTTGAGTCAAGCCGAGGCGTGCCCGAACACGTTTAACGTGACGCGGGAAATCGGCTGGTATCTGGTTGACTGTCAAATCCATGCTCGAGCGGCCTCCCATTTCGACGCATCATCGCGTCGTAAAACCAACGTGAATATAGCAGATGCAAAGCGTTGTGTCAAGAAAAGAATCGAGAATTGTCGGTAACGCGCTGGGGCTCGTGTTAAGCAGAGCAACAACGGCAGTGGAGGAGCTGGTCTGCTATAGCTACTGGTTGCCGGTAGCGAACCAGTCGTACTTGTGGATCAGAAGCCAGAACGAGTTGAAGGTGCGGCTGGTTTCGTGGGTGTTGGGACAGGAAGCCGGCCGCGCAAACTGAGGGGGAGGGCGATGCTCATTAATTGGGGATGTGCGGGCGGTGGTCATCGCGGATGCTGTACCTTTCAGGGCATTGAACTGAACGGAGATGATGCGCTGAGTCCCAGTTCCCCTGTCAGTCGTGATCCCAATCCGGCTCGCCGGAACCGTCAGCCGTGTCTTCGTCGTCGGGCGGCGTCACCATCGCCTTGCAGGCGTGGTGCAGGTCGTTCAGGTGGTCGAGCTTGGCGAGCACCTGCATCGCCTCCAGCGGATCGTCGTGCCACTCCTCCTGCCCGATCGCCTTCTCAAGCATCGACTCCAGATCGAATCGTTCGTAGTCAGCGTCGAAAAAGTACGGCACTACCGCGCCGACCGCCTCGCGGAACTTGTTGACGTGCTCGACCGGCCAGACCTCCATGCCCATACCGGCTTGATGGCCGCACGACTGCGACTACACCGAGAAGATCGATCGGGAGTACAGCGTCCTCCGCAAACGTCGGCCGCGAGCGGGAGCAATGATCCGCAATCCCAGAAATATCAAAAAAACCAGGTTCTTTTTGTCCCCGTTTCGGAAAAAAGGGGCCTTTTACCGGGTGAGGCAATGGCG
>PWMM01000318.1 GCA_003558195.1 Syntrophomonadaceae bacterium | reverse complement strand
TTTCTGGATTATGCTTATTCTATAATTAATTTACAGGAAGAATGTCGAGAAAAACTTTCCGGGCAAAGAGAACAAGCAACAGGCCTGGTATATGTTGGAGCCAGCACCGTACCCGGCACTTATCTTTTACCTGCTTTGTTGGCTGATTTCATGGCAAAATCTACTAATATCGAGTTTAATATCAATATCCTTGATACCAGTGCTGTCTTGGAAGGGATCATGAATTATAGTTATGATCTAGGCCTGGTTGGATTGGTTAAAGAAGAAGAAAAGTTAACTTTTGTGGAACTGGCTGATGATGAACTGATTCTTTGCACCAGGCCCGGTTTGATTCCAAAAACTGAAAATGAACCAGGGGTTAAAGTTGATTTATTGTTTAAACACCATATTTTAATGCGTGAAAAAGGCTCTGCAACCCGGCAGTTACTTGAAAAAAAACTGCTTGATAGTAATGTTGATATAAACGATTTGCCTGGAGCTACTTATATAAATAACTTAGAAGGGGTCAAGCAAGCCGTTCGGGCGGGTGTAGGTGTAGCGGTGATTTCAAAGCTATCGGTTCAGGACTTGGTTTCTTCCGGCTCCGTGGATATATTTCCCATTCTTGATTTAGATCTTTCAAGAAAGCTCTACCTGGTCTATCACAAGAGCAGGGTGCTTAGTGGGGCAGCTGCGAGATTTCGGGATTATATCCTGAAAAATAATGACTATGCTTTATGATTAATGCACCTGTTTTTTTCTTGACTTTCATTTTTATGTAGATCAAATTATAATATTAAAAGCAGGTCGCAGACACCCTGCTTAATAAAAAACAAGGAAGGTTTCTATGTTCAAGACAAGTAAAGATCTTTTGCATTATTGGGTCAGAGCAGCAATGATCGCTGCAATTTATGTAGTTATAACTTTAATTTTTGCCCCCATCAGTTACGGGGTGATCCAGGTTCGAATCTCAGAAATGCTTATGGTATTACCATATTTTACTATAGCAGCTGTTCCAGGTTTATTCGTAGGCTGTATGATTGCCAATATCTTTGGCGGATTTGGAATGCTTGATATAGTTTTTGGTAGCCTTGCTACATTAATATCAGCCTACCTGGTTACAAAAATAAAAAAGAAGTACCTGGTGCCTTTACCTCCGGTAATAATCAATGCACTAATTGTTGGAGCAGTTCTTTCCACTGTCCTGGAAATGCCTTTTTACATGACTGCAATTTGGGTTGGAGTTGGTCAAGTTATAGCTTGTTACGGGTTAGGTTACCCCTTGCTGTTATTCCTGGAGAAGCGAGATTACATTTTTAAATAAATTGTTACAGAAAGATAATTTTTTTTAAGGAGGGCTAACGATGGCTGGTCATTCAAAATGGGCCAATACCAAGCACCGCAAAGCCCGGGCAGATGCTCAAAAAGGGAAAATATTTACGAAGCTGGCGCGGGAAATAACCGTTGCAGCGCGGGAAGGCGGAGAAGATTTAGATACTAATTTTTCCCTGAGATTGGCGGTCCAAAAAGCACGTGATAATAACATGCCCAGTGATAATATTCAACGTGCTATACAAAGAGGGACCGGAAGTCAAGAAGGGTCAAACTACGAGCAGGCCAGTTATGAAGGTTATGCTGTGGGCGGGATCGCTATCCTGCTTGAGGCAATGACCGATAACCGTAACCGGACTGTTGCAGAAATTCGGCATATTATTTCGCGTCACGGGGGCAGCCTGGGCGAATCAGGCTGTGTAGCCTGGATGTTTAACCGTAAGGGTTATATTACAGTTAATCAGAAAGTTCTCGATATAGATGAAGACGATTTAATGACCGCAGCCCTTGAGGCAGGGGCTGAAGACATTGATTTGGAAAACGATGGCACTTACAGCATTACCACTTCACTGGATAATTTTGAAGCAGTTAAGGATCATCTCCAGCAAAAAGGTATTGCCATCGCATCAGCGGAAGTGACCATGCTTCCTGCGAATACAATTGAAGTTTCAGATCCGGAAGCGGCTGATCGGATCATCAGGTTAATGGAAGCCCTCGATGATCATGATGATGTCCAGAATGTTTATGCTAACTTTGATATACCCGATGAGTTATTGATAGAGCAATAATAAGTAAATGTTAGAATTATAGTAATACTAATCTTCAACAAAGGGATAATGTTCAGGGTGAATAAATGCGTGTAATTGGAATAGACCCCGGGGTTGCTATAACCGGATATGGCATAATTGATGAAAAAGGTAGTGAATATAGCTATATTGATTCCGGATGTGTGCGAACTCCCAAAGATTTAAATTCTGCTTCCAGGTTGAAAGATATCCATGATTTTATATTTGACCTGGTAACCAGTTACAGCCCTCAGGCCCTGGCAGTGGAAAAATTATTTTTTAGTAAAAATGTGCGCACGGCGTTCCAGGTTGGAGAGGCGCGAGGGGTTATTATCCTGGCCGCTGCCAGATGCAGTGTCGACCTTTATGAATATACTCCTCTGCAAGTGAAACAGGCGGTTGCCGGTTACGGCAAAGCAGAAAAAGTGCAGGTGCAAAAAATGGTTCAAATGCTTCTTAAACTTTCACATACTCTTAAAGTAGATGATGAAGCCGATGCCCTGGCTGTAGCTCTTTGTCATCTACAAAACCGCCGTTACCAGGAAGCTTTAAAAGGAGGTAAACCATAAGTGCTCGATTATATTAGCGGTCGTCTCATGGCAACAGCTTCCGGTAAGGCAATCCTTGAAGCGGGTGGTGTCGGTTTATCCATAGAAATGCCCCCGGTAGAGAACAGGGTGTTGCAGGCTAGTGTGGGGCAGGAAGTAACCCTTTATACAAAAATGATTATTAAAGATGAAGAAATCAATCTTTATGGATTTCAATCAGCAGAAGAAAGAAAGCTCTTTAACCTGTTATTAACAGTAAGCGGTTTCGGCCCCAGGCTGGCGCTCTCTCTGCTGTCAATATTTTCAGTTTCTGAACTATACATCGCTGTTTTAGAAGAAAACATTCCACAGCTATGCAGGGCGCATGGTGTGGGGCGCAAAGCAGCCCAGCGCCTGGTTTTTGAGCTTAAAGAAAAACTACCCAAGGCTATGTCGGCAGAAGAAGTGGCAGCCGGTGCAGATGTTTTATCCGGGGTTTCTGTAGTCGATGATATTACTGAAGCTCTCTGCGCTCTTGGCTACTCCGGTCCGGAGGCGGCGGCAGCGGTAAATAAAGTTTTAGACAGTAACCGGGAGCTTTCCAGGGAAGAGCTGCTTAAACTGGCTTTAAAAAGCATGGCCAATAATTAAGTTTTTCATCGAAAGGAGAAATAAATGGAAGAAAGAATTGTTTCTGCCCATCTTCATAGTGAAGACGATGTGCAAATTGAAATGGGCCTTCGGCCTAAGTCTTTCGATGAATATATTGGCCAGGAAAAAATTAAAGAAAAGCTGGCTATCTATGTTCGGGCTGCCCAGGAAAGAAACGAAGCCCTTGACCATGTTTTGTTGTATGGTCCCCCTGGACTGGGTAAAACAACCCTTGCCCATATCATAGCCTGGGAGCTGGGTGTCAGTATCAGGGTGACCTCGGGACCGGCCATAGAGAGGCCTGGAGATCTGGCGGCTCTTTTAACTAATCTTGGCCATGGTGATGTCCTGTTTATAGATGAAATACACCGTTTAAACCGTTCCGTGGAAGAGATTCTTTACCCGGCTATGGAAGATAATGCGCTTGATATCATCATCGGTAAAGGCCCCGGTGCCAGATCATTGCGCCTTGATTTGCCTCCCTTTACCATGATTGGGGCTACCGTGCGGGCCGGTTTATTAACCTCCCCTTTAAGGGATCGTTTTGGAGTTTTAGACCGCCTGGATTTTTATACACCGGAAGAATTGGAAAAGATTATTTTGCGCTCGGCCGGTATACTTAAAGTTAAAGCTGAAAAGGAAGGGGCTTCCATAATTGCCAGGGCGTCAAGGGGAACCCCGCGGGTGGCAAATCGTCTTTTAAAAAGAGTCCGTGATTTTGCCCAGGTGAAGGCTGATAATATCATTACCGCTGAGGTTGCCGGTGAGGCGCTAAAAATGCTCCAGCTTGATCTAAGAGGACTTGATGAAATTGATCGCCGGCTCTTGCGGGCGCTGATAGAAAAATTTGACGGAGGGCCGGTGGGTCTGGATACCCTGGCAACCTGTATTAGTGAAGAACCAGAAACCTTAGAAGATGTATATGAACCTTACTTGATGCAACTTGGCTTACTTAAAAGGACGGCCCGGGGAAGAACGGCTACCGGTGAAGCTTACCTGTACCTGAACCTGCCTCCCAAAGATGAGCCGCAGCAGCAGCTCTGGTAAACAGGCAAGGAGGTTGTTATGCCGAATATCGAAGCGTTTGGAAGGCTACTGCTTATAATAGGTGGATTAATTGCTTTTGTGGGCCTTTTGTTTTTTTTGTTTGGACGGCTGGGCCTGGGACGCCTGCCGGGTGATATCTTTATTCAAAGAGAAAATTTCACCTTTTACTTTCCGCTGGCAACTATGATCATACTGAGCATTATTTTAACACTATTGCTCAATTTTTTTAGAAGGTAACTGGAGTTGAACAGCCCACGCTTAATGATAGCCTGGATTAAATACAGCAAAAGTTGGTGCCGGTGTGCATAAATGTCGTTTAAGCGATTATGACTATCACTTGCCAGAAGAATTAATTGCCCAGGAGCCATTAGCCCTGAGGGATCAATCTCGGATGCTAGTCTTAAACCGCTCTGAAGAACAAATTGAACACAGGTTTTTCAGCGAACTGCCTGCTTTTCTAAAACAGGGTGATCTTTTAGTATTGAATAACACTAAGGTGATCCCGGCCCGGTTAATCGGCCGGATTGAAGGTAAAACAACAGGGGCAGAAATCTTACTATTACATAAACAGGATGATGCAAACTGGATAGCCATGGTTAAGCCCGGCCGGAAACTAAAACCCGGAAAGAGAGTTATCTTTGAAGGGATAGCTGAAGCCGTAGTGGAAGATTATTATAAAGAAGATCTGCGCCTGGTTAGCTTTCGGGCGGATCGGCCCATTGAAGAGCTTTTACCAAAAATCGGTAAAGTACCGCTTCCCCCCTATATCAAAAAAGAGGTTGAGACCTCGGACCAATACCAGACCATTTATGCAGAAAAAGCAGGATCGGCGGCGGCACCGACTGCCGGCTTCCACTTCACTGCTAAGGTTTTCGAGGCGCTTGAAGCCAGGGGAGTTAAAACTGCATTTATTACCCTGCATATCGGGCCCGGGACTTTTCAGCCTGTTAAAACTGAAGATATCAGAGATCATAAAATGCACTCAGAATTTTACAGCATTGATCAGAACACGGCAGATACCATCAACAGGGCCAGAGAAGAAAATCAACGGGTGGTTGCTGTGGGCACTACTGTATGCCGGGTACTGGAGACTGTGGCAAGCCAAACTGGCCTTGTTAAAGAGCAAGCCGGATGGACTGACCTTTATATTTACCCTGGCTATAATTTCCGGCTGGTTGAGGCAATGCTTACAAACTTCCATTTACCCCGTTCAACCCTGTTAATGTTGATCAGCTCTTTTGGCGGCTATGACCGGGTTATGCGAGCTTACCAGGAAGCGGTGAAGAAGGGTTATCGTTTTTACAGCTTTGGCGATTGCATGCTGATCATTTAAACCTATATTAGGCCCTTACTTCTGGGGTCCGGTGTTAATTTGGCAAGACTTTTGGGAGCGATCCCTGAAGCGCCGGCTTAAACTGCTTTTATAAGCGCTAATTTTTAAAGCCAACGATTATGGAACTGGTTTGTCCAGGTTAGGTTGTCATTACAGTAATCCGGTTTCCGGTAACCGGGAAAATTGATTAACCGGAGATAATTATAGAATGGATGAAAACCGTGACCGCTAATTTTTCTATTTTGAAAAAATGCTCCCAAACCAAGGCCAGGCTGGGGAGCTTAGATGCCGGGGCAAAGATAATCAAAACTCCCTGTTTTATGCCGGTAGGAACCCAGGGAACGGTTAAAGCAATTGCTTTCTCTGAGTTGCAGGAAATGGGAACGGATCTAATCCTCAGTAATTGCTACCATCTTTTCCTGCGCCCAGGTGTGGAAATAATTGCCCGCCACGGAGGACTGCATAACTTTATCAATTGGCCGGGCGCCCTGCTTACTGACAGCGGCGGTTTTCAAATATTCAGCCTGGGTGGTTTGAGGAAGATCAGCGATAACGGTGTGTCTTTTACATCACATATTGATGGAAAGATCCACTTTCTCACCCCGGAAAGGCTGACGCGGCTACAAAATGTTATCGGAGCTAATCTAGCCATGGTTCTTGATCAGTGTCCACCTTACCCGGCAGAGTATGGTGAAGTAGAAACTGCAGTAAGAAGAACGGGGTTGTGGGCCAAGTGCTGTAAACAGGCTCACTTAAGAGATGATCAGGCCCTGTTGGCGATAGTTCAGGGTGGAGTTTTTGAAGATCTGCGGCGGCAATCGGCCAGGCAACTGGTAGAAATGAACTTTCCTGGTTATGCTATTGGGGGCTTGAGCGTGGGAGAACCCAAAGATTTGATGTATGCCGTTTTAGACTGTACTGTTCCTGAACTGCCGGAGGATAAAGTCCGTTACTTGATGGGGGTGGGCTCACCGGATGCTTTGCTGGAAGCAGTCAGGTATGGAGTTGACATATTTGACTCT
>PWMM01000262.1 GCA_003558195.1 Syntrophomonadaceae bacterium | reverse complement strand
TTAAGGTTTTGAAACAGCTGGACCCATTTGGTGTGGTGGGGCAGGATGGCTGAATGGAGCATGTCCGGGTTGGTGACCACGATATGTCCGCTGCGCCTGATGCCCTGGCGCAGGCCTGGTTCAGTATCCCCGTCATAAGTATAGCAGTTCAGGTTGGTGTTAAGGCCACCGGTCAGGTCCCGGAGCTCGGCGACCTGGTCCTGGGAAAGAGCCTTGGTCGGGAACAGGTAGAGAGCGCGGCTGGAGGGGTTTTTAATGAGGGCACTGACTACGGGCAGGTTATAACAGAGTGTTTTACCGGACGCGGTAGGAGTTACTACTACCACATTTTTATTATCGATTGCAGCGCTGATAGCCTTTTCCTGATGGCTGTACAGTTTATCAATGCCCCGGGTAGCCAGGGTTTCTTTTAGCTGCGAGTCGAGCTGTTCCGGGAATTCGGCATAACTGCCCTCTGAGGGTGGGACTATTTCCCAGCGTGTAACATTGCTCATAAAAGCGGGATTATCTTTCCATTGCTGCAGCAGTTTATTTAATTTTGTCATTAAGTGAGCATCCACCTTAAACATAAGTTTGCTTTCTATAATCTGTTTTATTCGACGTTTGACAAATAAACTCCTACCAGGCACGACTAGCTTTTTTGAATTAACCGGATCGGATAATAAGTTGGTTTTGTTAAAGGCTATAATTATAGAAAGGCAGCAGTTTTAAAAATTTAACTCGAATAGACAACCGTGCTTCATTTTAAATTGGCTAAGGATCATCAAAGGTAGTGGATGCGATTCAGCCGCAGTAACGAAATATTAACCGGGTTGATCTGAAGCTTTTGAAGTGCGGTATCCTTGGTAGGTGCCACGTTTTTTTAGTTCAGACTCAACCAGGGAGGCTATCTGGCCTGCTCCCATGGTCCAGTGCGGGGCGATGAGCAGATCTTTTGAAGTGGCCTGGCTGGCCAGGCGGTGGATCACAACATGGGGAGCAAGGTGTTCCAGGCAGTCACACAGAATGGGGATATAGTCTTCTTCTTTTTCATATACAGACAGCTCTCCCCTGGCATATTGGCCGGCTAGTGGAGTGCCTGTGATGATTTGGAGGTGATGGAACTTAACCCCGTCAACGCCAAGATGATTAAGAAATGAGATAGTTTCCATGATCATAGCTCTAGTTTCACCAGGCAGGCCGAGAATAATGTGGGCACAGATAGAAATATTCCTGCCCCGGGTTATTTTTACCGCGCTTTCAAATGAAGCAGCATCATGGCCCCGGTTGATCTGGTTCAGGGTTCGGTCGTGTGCCGATTGGAGACCGTATTCTACCCAAACATGGCAACCCTTGGCATATTTTTCTATTAGCTCCAGAATTTCTTCTGTTATGCAATCCGGCCGGGTAGCTATGCTTAAACCGATCACTGCCGGATTGCCAAGGGCTTCATCATATAATTCTTTTAACTGGTTTAAAGGGGCGTAAGTATTGGTATATGACTGGAAATAAGCTAAATACTTGGCTTCGCTTCTTTTTTTCATCCCTCTTTGGAGCTGCTCATTAATTGATAAAGGGTCAGCAGGGTTATTTATATTGTTGATATTTGGAGAAAAGGAAGGATTGTAACAGTAACTGCAGCCCCCTCTTCCAATAGTGCCATCCCGGTTTGGGCAGGAAAGGCCAGCATCAAGAGGAATCTTATGAACAGGGTGGCCAAATTTGCGGCGGAAATACTGGCTTAGGCGGTAATACCAGCCGGGTTGCTCTCTGTCAATGTGAACACCCATTAGCTTCCTCCCCATTACTTGCATTTTCCGGGCTGTTTTTTAGCATGCTTTTCAAGATATCGGGGCGCTCCAGGTAGAGAAGCAGGACTGAAAGATCGGCCGGGGTAACCCCTTCCATCCGGCTGGCCTGGCCGATTGTGGCAGGGCGCAGCTTTTCCAGCTTTTGCCTTGCTTCACTGGATAGGTTTTTAGCTTTTTGGTAATCGAAGTTTTCCGGAATTATTTTATCGTGCATCCGGGCTGTTTTTTCCACTGCCAGACCCTGTTTGGCAATGTAGCCGGCGTACTTGATCTGGTTCTCCAACTCCTTAATGGTCCCCGGGGGCAGGTCGGATAGATCATTGTTTTCCCAATCCAGGTAGGCCTGGTAGCTAATTTCCGGCCGCCTGATTAGCTCCAGGGCGCTGATTGGTTGTTTGGGAGTTGATGACTTATATTCTGCTAAAAAAGTTTCGATTGAGCTTCCCGGGTTATGCCTGGTTTTTTCTAATCGGCTCATTTCCTCTTCAATAAAGATCTTTTTCTCCAGGTGCAACCTGTAGCGCTCTTCATCGATCAGGCCGATGGATCTGCTTTTTTCTGTTAAGCGCAGGTCGGCATTGTCCTGACGCAGTAACAGGCGGTATTCACCGCGGGAAGTAAAAATCCGGTAAGGCTCCTGGACGTCCCTGGTTACCAGGTCGTCAATCATTACTCCAATATAAGCTTCATTACGTTTTAAAACCAGGGGGGCCTGATTTCTTAATAGTAAAGCTGCATTAATTCCGGCGATCAACCCCTGGGCGGCTGCTTCTTCGTAACCGGTGGTTCCGTTAATTTGTCCGGCCAGGAACAGGTTGCTGACTGGTTTTGTTTCGAGGCTATTTTTTAATTGAATGGGTGGGGCATAATCATATTCAATGGCATAAGCCGGACGCATTATTTCTACATTACTTAGACCTTCGATCGTTTTTAGAAAATCCTCCTGGATACGGGGAGGCAAACCGGTTGATATCCCCTGCAGGTACATTTCGTCAATATTATGTCCTTCGGGCTCAATAAAAATGGGATGACGATTCCGATCAGCAAATCTTACCACTTTATCTTCAATTGAAGGGCAGTACCGGGGACCGGCTCCTTTTATCAAGCCGCTGTATATTGGGGCCTGTGAAAAATTATCACGAATAATGTCGTGAGTTTTTGAGTTGGTATAGGTAATCCAGCAGGGAACTTGGGTGGTGGGAACCCTTTTGGTAGCTATGGAAAAACCGGACTCTTCAGGATAGCCATGGACAGGCTCAAGCCTTGAAAAATCGATGCTGCGGCCATAGACCCGGGGCGGTGTTCCCGTCTTAAAACGTTCCAGGCTTAAGCCAAGGTTTTGCAGGCTTTTTGCCAGGTTATAAGAAGGGGTCAGGCTGCCCGGGGCGGCCTTAAAGTGATGATCTCCTAAAAAGAGCTCAGCACCCAGATAAACACCACTGCAAACGATCACCGTTCGGCCCGGGTAAAAAGCGCCGCTTCTCCCTTTAACTCCGCTGATCGTGCTCTTTTCAACTACAATATCTTCAGCCATATCTTCACGTATCAACAGGTTCGGTTCCTTTTCCAGGACCACACGCATTGAGCGTTGATAACCCCATTTGTCGATTTGAGCTCTCAAAGCCTGGACAGCCGGCCCTTTACCGGTATTAAGCATGCGAACCTGTAAGATGTTTTTGTCTGCTACCCTGGGCATTTCTCCTCCCAGGGCATCGATTTCCCTGACCAGGTGGCCTTTGCCAGGTCCGCCAAGGGAAGGATTACAGGCCATATATGCAACCATATCCAGGTTTAGTGATAGCAGTAAAGTGTGGCATCCTAACCTGGATGCGGCCAGGGCCGCTTCACATCCGGCATGGCCTGCACCAATGACAATTACATCATATCCTGTTTTCTTATTGGTATTGTCCTGGTTTAGTAGAGTATTATTATTTCTTGCCATTTTCTTTGTTCAGCTACCTTTTTTAACTTTTTTAACTGATACCTGGCACCAGCATAGTAAGGCTTTTGAAATGTCACAGTTTCAAAAGCCTCTCTTTAATAGTGTTCAAAGCCCCTGGCAACAGGAGCCCGCCTGCCAGCACCAAAGGAGTAAGGGGAAATCCGAAGCCCTATGGCAGCCTGGCGCCGCTTGTATTCAGCTGTATCGACCATCTTGATGACACGTTTAACTGTTTCTTCATCATGACCCTCTGCGATAATCTCTGAAGGTGAATAGTTTTTTTCCAGGTATAGTTCAAGGATTGGATCAAGGAACTTGTAAGGAGGCAGGGAATCTTCATCTTTCTGGTCTGGCCTTAGTTCCGCGGAAGGTGCTTTTTGAATAATGCTTTCAGGGATGACTGCTTTTCCGTGTAGTTTGTTGATATGATGGGCCAGCTCATACACCATCATTTTGCGAACATCGGAAAGTATAGCCAGGCCACCGGCCATATCCCCGTAAAGGGTACTGTAACCTACAGCTAACTCAGATTTGTTGCCGGTAACCAGGGCCAGGTGTCCTTCCCGGTTTGATATTTGCATGAGGATTAAACCCCTGAGTCGTGCTTGCAGGTTTTCTTCCGCCAGGTCCATTACAGGATTTTTCTGATCATTTAATAGCTTGATAAAAGTATTAAAAGGTTCATTGATGCTTATAACCCGGCTCTTTATCCCCAGGTTTTTGGCCAGTTCCAGAGCATCTTCTTTGCTGTGCCTGCTGGAATAAGGTGAAGGCATTATTATTCCGAGCACATTTTCCGGACCCAGGGCATTTGCTGCCAGGGCGGCAACTACGGCTGAATCAATCCCGCCACTTAGTCCCAGCACGGCTTTTTTGAAGCCGGTTTTGGCAAAATAGTCCCTGGTTCCCATTTCCAGGATAGTTTTGACGGTTTCAATGCTGTCCCGATCAGGAGATACTGTCAGTTCAGCTGGTGTAAAAAGGTCTGCTGTTTCTACCAGGAATAGTTCTTCCCGATCTACAGGGCCCCGGTAGAGCAATTCCCCACGATTATTATAAACCAGGCTGGAACCGTCAAAAACAAGCTCATCATTGGCGCCCACCTGGTTCAAGTATAATATGGCACTGTCATATTTTTGAGCCAGGAAAGGCAGCATATCTTCCCTTAGGGTATGTTTACCGTAATGATAAGGAGAAGCAGATAAGTTAATAATCAAACGAGGGCCCTGGGCAGAAAGCTTTTCCAGGGGGTTGGTATCATAGAGCGGATTATTAAAATAGCTCATATCATTCCAGATGTCTTCACAGATTGTAATGGCAACTGGCAGATTGCCAAGCATTTCAACCTGCCCACCAGGTGAACTGGTATAGTACCTGGTTTCATCAAAGACATCAAAATATGGTAGCAGGGTTTTTAAGTGGATCGATTTAATTGTTCCCTTTTCCAGGAAAAGAGCGGCATTATAAAGCCTGTTATTCTGACGGTGATTGGCACCGATGATGATTGGAACACCGCTTTGAGCAGTCAAAGGTATTAGCTCATCTTCAATAAGTGCTCTTTCTTTGTCTAGAAATCCTTTGTAATTGAGTAGGTCGCGAGGTGGATATCCGGTTAGAGCAAGCTCTGAAAAAACAACCAGGTCGGCTTTCTTTTCTAAACCTTCTTGATAATGGGTTATTACATTTCTCAGGTTTTTCTCCAGTGCTCCAATCGTTGGGTTAAGCTGGGCCATGGCAATCCGCAATTGATATACCTCCCAAAAAAAATTAACCCACGGGAAGGAGAGTTTCCCCGTGAGCGATTTCCCGTTTAAGATGCCAGTCAGTTATGGCTGAAATTATAATTAAATTGAGCCTTAAAGTCAAGGTAGGGCCATTGTCCCAGTCTTGAGGCATGAACTATCTTTTCATGGCAGATGGTAATACTATTTTATTTATATGTTAGCGCTGCCATTGTCCTTGCCAGTCCCGGGCGTGGTTAATATAATAAAGGCATCAGCTTGGCTATGTTTTGTGGGGTTGCCTTTTAAAAAATCGAGATCGCTGCAGCTTTCTAAAGCAGTAATTACAGGATCAGGGCAACATAAGTTTAGGAATTACGAATAAAGCATTACTCTAAGGAGGAACTATTATGCTCGAGGTTTATGTGAAAAATGGCTGTCCGTACTGCGAAAAGCAGATTGAGGTACTTAAAAAAAAGGGAGCAGATTACAGACTTCATAATGTTAGCACGGACCGGGAAGCTTTAAAGAAAGCCCGCCAGGACTATAAAGCTGATAAAGTCCCGGTGCTAGTTGAGGATGGAGTGGTAAAGAGTATTGGTTTTGGTGGAGGAGGTTGAAAAATATAAAGTTTAAGGGCGCCGGTGGCGCCCTTAAAAAGTAACGATACTGCAACTGCTCAGGTTTGTTATCGTGGTGGGTGCTAATCATCTCTAGAAAGTCGGTTTGCGAATTTAATAAAGGCTTTTACAATCGAAAAGAAGTGGTTCTGCCACTACTTAAGCTTAAAATAGTATTAGCTTTGCGCGGAATGTTCTTTAGCAGGATCGAGATGAACTATGGCATTACAATGATACTTGCTGCTGACATGATCTTCCACTGTTTGAGCAATTTCATGCGCTTCATCTAGACTGAGGTAGCCGCTGACAACGACATGAATGGTAATTACCTTCCATGACCCGTAATCATGAACTTCCAGGCGGTGAGCATCCATAACTCCTTTGATTTCCATTGCACAGTTGACAATTCCTTGCTTAAGTTCACTGTTGGGAGCAGCACCCAGCAGTTTGTTATACGAGCGATGCATAATTTTAAGGCCTGTATAAATCAAGAAAAATGCAATCGCGATACCGAAAAGAGCGTCAAGAGCATGAAAACCAAAATACCCACCTGCTAAAGCTACCAGGACCAGGCCTGATGATAGAGAATCACTGCGGTGATGCCAGGCGTCACCTTTAAGAGCGTCTGAGTCAATCATCTGG
>PWMM01000223.1 GCA_003558195.1 Syntrophomonadaceae bacterium | reverse complement strand
CGATCGTTACACAAAATTTGCTAATATTGCCAGGGAGCCTTCAAACCAGTAAAGATTAGCCCTAGAGTAACTGTTTTGATAATTACTGCACGCATTGATCAGCTAGATGGATAATTAAACTGGTTTATTTGTCAGCATTTTGCCTGGTGTGCCCATTTTATGGTAACTTCCGGGTTTTTCGATAGAGGACCTGCATCCTGCTTGCCTAACTGCTCAAGAAATTATTTGGCAGTATTAACCGTTAAGCTTAACCTTTTCCTGCGGTCCGGGTTGCTACTAGGGACATAAGAAAGGTGTTATCATGACTGTAAAATCTGAATATGATGTGATTATTGTAGGCTCTGGACCTGCCGGAATTTTTTCGGCCATGGAACTAGTGATGCGAAGCAACGCCAGGGTTTTGATGATTGATAAAGGCTCTCCCCTGGAAAAGCGTAAATGCAAAACCCAGAAAGAATACGGTCGCTGCTTGAGATGTGAACCTTGCGCTATTACCTGCGGCTGGGGTGGTGCGGGAGCGTTTAGTGATGGCAAATTAACATTAACCTCAGATTTTGGAGGATTGCTAGGCGAGTATGTTGGCCATGAGGTGGCTGCAAGCTTAATCTCTGAGGTAGATCAAAGATACTTATCATACGGCGCAGTAGATGAAATATATGGTACAGATACTGAATCAATAAAAAATATAGAACGCCTGTCAGCTTCAGCCGGATTAAGTTTGATCCCGGCTAGAATCCGGCACCTTGGCACTGAGAATTGTTACAGAGTGCTCAAAAAAATGCATGAAGCTCTCAAAGATAGAATTGATATTAAAATGAATACTATAGTAGAAGAAATAATATGCCATGGGGATACAGCTAATGGTGTAAAACTGGCTTCTGGAGAAACATTCCAGGCAAAGTTTGTTATTTGCGCACCCGGCAGGGTAGGGGCAGATTGGATATTTATGCAGGCGAAAAAACTTGGCCTAAAAGGGATCAATAATCCTGTTGATATTGGGGTCAGAGTAGAAGTTCCTGCTGTCATTATGGAAGAGTTGACTGCAAAAATATACGAGTCTAAACTGGTATATTTTACAAGCAAATTCGATGACCGCATCAGAACATTTTGTATGAATCCTTATGGTGTGGTAGTAACTGAAAATAATGAAGGGCTGCTAACGGTTAATGGGCATAGCTTTGCCAATACAAAGACTGCAAACACCAATTTTGCTTTACTGGTTAGTAAAACCTTTACTGAACCTTTTTCAGAGCCAATCCGCTATGGGCGTTACATAGCAAGCCTTGCTAACATGCTTGGAGATGGAGTTATTGTTCAGCGTCTTGGAGATCTTCTTACAGGCAGAAGGTCGACTCATGAACGCATAAAGCGTGGATTAGTCCGGCCAACTTTGCAAGAAGCTACTCCCGGTGATTTAAGTTTAGTTCTACCGTATCGTTACTTGCTGGGAATAATTGAAATGCTTGAAGCAATGGATAAATTAGCACCTGGTGTAAATTCCAGGCATACTCTTCTCTATGGTGTTGAAGTTAAGTTTTACTCTTTTAGGCTTAATTTAAGCTCCCAGCTGGAGACTAAAATCAAAAACCTCTTTGCTGTAGGTGATGGTGCGGGTATCACCAGGGGGCTAATCCAATCTTCTGCTACTGGATTGCTTGCTGCGCGCGAGGTGGTTGATAGGCTCTAGTCCCTTTCACCATCACTTAACAAACTGGACTATTAATAAATAATTAATCTGTGTAACTCAAGCCTGGCAAGTTTACAGCTAAGCCGAAAAAAATTTCTTCTTTAGCCTGGTTCAGTATATTGCCATCCTTATCTGTCTGTTATTTTCAATGGCCTTCCTCAAGATTTACTATTTTTATATCAGATTATCCTCTATACTTATCTTAAATTTAGTTGAAAGCGCTAACTAGAAGCAGTGCTGATTTTCTGCATATTGCAAAAGGGTTTTTTTATGCGATAGCGAATTTTATGTAAATAAAAGAGGTGGTTGTCTTGATAGAGAAAATATTGGTAGTCGACGACGAAAAACCAATTGTAGATATTCTGAAGTATAACCTGGAAAAAGAGGGCTATTCCGTCTTGACTGCTTTTGATGGTGAAGAAGCACTTACCCTTGTCGCAGCTGAGCATCCCCATTTGATCATATTGGATATTATGCTACCGAAAAAAGATGGTTTTGCCGTTTGCCGTGAAATTCGCTCGAAATGGGAGATTCCAATACTTATGTTAACTGCAAAAGAAATGGAAATGGATAAAGTTTTAGGGCTTGAGCTTGGAGCAGATGATTATGTAACAAAACCTTTTAGTTCCAGGGAGGTTTTGGCACGGGTTAAAGCTTTATTACGCCGTAGTGGAATTACTGGAAGTCAGCTACAACAAGAAAAAGCAAAAATTGAAGTAGGTTCAATTTTAGTAGATCAAAATGAGATGCAAGTCTATGTATTAGGTCATTCAATAGAGTTAACCTTACGCGAGTATAATCTTTTATTGTTTTTAATTATGAAGCCAGGATTTGTTTTTAGCAGAGAGCAGCTTTTAGATCAAGTTTGGGGCTACGATTATATTGGAGATGATCGAACTGTCGATGTGACGGTCAGAAGGCTTCGAGAAAAATTAGAGCAAGATCCCGCTCAGCCAGAATATATAAAAACTAAAAGGGGAGTCGGTTATTATTTTAAGCCGATTTAAATTTTTAAATAGCCTGCAATGGAAAATAATTTTTATATATCTGATGTTAATTCTTTTTTCTCTCCAGCTAATTAGTGTCTACCTTGTACAGTCATTGGAGCAATATTACCTTGGAAATTACAAAGAAAACCTTGAAAACCAAGCCAGACTGCTGGCAGCTTTTATAAGGCCAGGTTTTGGAGAACGCGAAGAGTGGGCTGAAGATACGGTTACCCTGGCCAGGGAATTTAGAGACTTACGGGGCATTGAAATCATTGTCCTGGATGATTATGCCCAGGTTGTTGGTAGCTCGGGTAGCCAGGCCTATGTCGGAAGCCGCTTAATCCGGGATGAGATTACCAGGGCTCTTGCTGGAAATCTTAGCGACAACATGCGCTATGATCCAGTTAATGATGAAAGACGTTACTACATGGCTTTTCCGATTGAAAATAATCAAAGAACCGTAGGGGTAATCTATCTCAGTGGATCATTGAAGGTGGTTGACGATACTTTAAATGAAGTTAAAACAATACTTTTAAGTGGAGTAGCTCTTGCCCTGGCAGTAAGTTTTTTATTGGGAATTGTTTTAACAAGAACTATAACTTTACCGATCATGGAGGTAAGGGATCAAGCCTACGAAATGGCCGGTGGTAATTATTCTAGAAAAATAGCAGTGCAGACCTCAGATGAAATAGGAAAACTTGGTGAAACATTTAATTATCTTGCGGAGCGCTTAAGTCATACGATTGATGAAATGTCATCTGAGAAGAGCAAGGTAGAGGCAATAATAAACAATATGAGTGATGGAGTGGTAGCTCTTAATGGGAAAGGGCATTTAATACAAATTAATCCTTCTGCTCGCCGCTTAATTAAAAACCTTAACTTAAAAGTTCCAACATTGAATTACTCAGGATTCGGCCTTTTAAGAAGCCTTATCGGTTCTGAAGCTACACGTCGCTTTGTAAGAAAACAGGAACCTTTAACTGCAGAAATCTCTAGCAATAATCCTGATTGCACCATGCAGGTTAAAATTGCACCATTCAAGGTTGATAAAGGAAAACTGGATGGTACTTTAATAGTTTTACATGATATTACAAGAGAAAGGGAACTCGCAAAAAGACAGGAAGAGTTTGTTGCTGACGTGTCTCATGAATTAAGAACACCCTTGTCTACGGTAAAAAGTTACGTTGAAACATTACTAGACGGAGCAGCTGAAGAACCGGAAGCAAGAACTCGCTTCTTGGAAGTCCTGGCGAAAGAAACTGAGAGAATGGTTAGTATGGTCAAAGATCTCCTGGTACTGTCTCAAATGGATTCTAATCGAATGGATTGGCGAAAAGAAGCAGTTGATTTAGAAGCTTTAGCTTTTGAAGCTATTGGACAGGCCAGGCAAAAGTTGAGCAAGCACCTGCCAACTATTCAAGTGGACATTGATCCTGATTGCTCAAAAATTTGTGTTGATCGTGATAAGATTATGAGGGTATTTATTAACATTCTAAATAATGCCTTGAAGTATACTCCTTCAAATGGTGTAATTAATGTTACCGCTGTTAAGCAGGATAAATTCATTAAAGTTCTTATAGAAGACAGTGGTAGTGGAATAAGTAAGGATGAGCTTCCCAGGATTTTTGAAAGGTTTTACCGGGTTGAAAAGACTCGCAGTCGGGATTATGGCGGTACAGGGCTCGGCTTGTCTATTGCCCGGAAGGTAGTTGATGCTCACGGAGGATCAATTTGGATCGAAAGCTCTACTGGAGTGGGAACAAAAGTTTACTTTACCCTGCCGATTGAACCAGAAAAGGGGGATTCTGATGCTCGAAAAATTTAAATCCCTTTTATTATTATTATTAATTGCTTCAAGCTTATTTTTCACCTATCAATTGTGGTATGGGCATAAGCCAACAGAGCTTGCTGTTGAAGATACTTTTGAGCAAGTAGATGCTGAACAGCCTCGTTTGGTTGAAGATGCAATCATCCCCAGCCAGGTTGTAATTAACCGGGGTGATGAGTACTATTATTTTAGGAAAGATGAGGTTCATTTTAATAGGTTATGGATGTTTATAAGCAGTCTGCTTAAAACAGTTGATAACAGCTTTGCAAGCGGGGAACCACCTGAGCTGGTAGAGCTGAAGGAGCTCGAAGAAGAAACTATAGCTTGTATAAAGTGTTACTTTGATCCTCTTCTGCCAATAGGTGATGAAATGCCTTTTCTTAATGATGTTTCAGGTGACGGGCTAAATGTGCTTAAGATCTATTGCTATGACGATGCTTCCTGGCTGGTAATCAATCAACCTGGAGCAGGAGGAACAAAGCATGTATCCTTAAATCAAGCTGACTCCCGACAAGTAAATAATTTTCTCAGCTATGTCATAATGGATCATGATCAAACGTATACCTTGCTGACATCTGAGTTGGTTTCTGAATTGTTTAACTGGGAAATAGAGGTGCGCCCTTCCATTTATGTGCCCAACGATAAAGTAATTATGAACAGCCTCTTATTGGATCAAGAACTGTTGGACGTAGATCTATTGCTAAAAACTTTTTTTGTCGACCATAGCCTGGCCAGGGTAATCGAGGAAAGAGATGGCGGGTTACTCTATACAGATGGAGAGAAGGGGTTACGGTTAACTGATTATAACTTCGAATACTCTTATCCAAGGTTAGAAGAAGGAACCACAAGTGCTTTATATGATGAAGCTTTACGAAACAGTATAAACCTCATAAGCTATCACGGCGGGTGGCCTGCTAATTTGCGCCTTGATAGTATTGAATTACAAAGTCGCAGGGGGAATCTTTTTTATAGTACTGAATGGATAATGTACTATAATGGATATCCGATTCATACTGCTCAACCAACTAAGGCTTCATTCAATGATTTGGGTCTTTTTCATTTTTCCAGGATGTTATTCAGGCCAGAGGATGATTCTATCGTCATTAATGAAGATCCTGTATCAGTGGAAAAGACTTATCGAGTTAATGTTGCTGATTGGAGTGAGGCTGTAAAAAAAGCAATTGATCAATTTGACGATCTCTTGATGATTTCCGGGGCCACTATTAGGCTGGGCCAAGTGGATCTTGGTTATGCTGCCCTTAATACTGAAGGATTACCTAAGGCAGTGCCGGTCTGGATCATTTCGATAAACGGAGAAAAAATGATCTTAAAGGCAGACGATTTAGATATAATTTATAAGGAGGACTTATTTTGAACCTGGGTCAGGCCAAGTTAATTTTAATTGTTGCTTTTACAGGACTTAACCTTTTTCTTGGATATCACCTTTTCTGGCCTGATTTTGGAAGGTTAACAGAGGTAGCGGTTACTGCTGAACAGTTAAGGGAAACCGAATTGAAATTGGAAGAAAACAACTATTATTTAGAAGCCCAGGTTAACCGTTCTCAATTAAGTAGTGACTTTATAACTGTTTCACCATCATGGGAGGCCAGGTATGCGCTCCTGTACCAGCTTATAAAAACCGGAGTTCAAATAGAAAGAATTGATCATATGACCTACTACTATGCTGATGATATGCTGGTGACAATCCATAACAGCGGCCTTATTCAACTTTTTTATCATGAAAGAGCTTCTTTGGAAATCGACAGTACAGATTTTAATGAAGCCGACCTGGTAGAAAGCGTAATAGATTTTCTAGCAGATAAAGATTTACTTCCCGAGGGCCTGACTTTTGATTATATAGAGGAAATAAGCGAAGATCGTATAGCTATAAGATTTAATCAACATTTAGAAGGTATTCCTATCTTCTCAAGCCAGCTAAAAGTTATCCTGGATGAAAATAAAATTACTGCTTTAGAAATATACTGGCTCGATCCCGCGGAAAGAATTCCTCGAAGAGAAATGGAAGTTATCTCTTCTGCAGAAGCGTTGAACAATCTTGTTTCTGAATTAGGGCCTAGTGCAGAAAAACGTTATATTACAAACATAGATCTAGGATATTATAGTGGAGAGTATGACGCTGAAAAATGGGAAGTTCCCCCTGTCTGGCGCATTGTATTTGATAACAAACAGTATTATTATATAAATGCCTTTACTGGCAACCTGGAAAAGGATA
>PWMM01000138.1 GCA_003558195.1 Syntrophomonadaceae bacterium | reverse complement strand
TTCGCCCCTGCCAACTTATGTTTGTTTTTTTCGTTCATGTTATGAACCATATTAGCGGTTCAAGCTGATTTTGTCAAGATAAATAAACATTTTTCTGAGATGGTTACGCAATAATCAGTTCACCTCCGGGGTTTAAGGGGTCTCATCGAAGGCGCCCAGGAAGCTTACATCCTCCAGGTAGGCCCGGTGACCGGCAATAACCACGTTACCGCTCTAAGTGCTGGGCATAACACTGAACTGGTAATAAACCGGCCCCGTATCAAGCAGTGGGTTGAGGCCTTCGAGTCAGTGGTCGTATTGGTTCCGGGAAAACCGCCAGGGTTCGCTGTTAAATTGATCCGGATCGTAAGTAATGATATCCCCTTTTAAAATCAGGTCAACCTCGATGGTGGCCACAACAGCGGTATCTTCTGCACCTTCAAGGATTGCTTTGAGCATGGCTTTGGCTGAAACTCCGATAATGTCGGTGGACACTGAACTCAGCTTAGATAAAAAATGCATTTATCCTTTGAACAATAATAACTATATCAATGCAATTTTTCAATGTCATAAAAACCTGTGTAGTATTATCAATTATTCTCTTCGAAGCGCCAGGCATCAAGGCACATATCTGCTACAGTGCGTCTGGCCTGCCAGCATAGCTCCCGCTTTGCCTTTGAAACATCAGCATAACACTCTGCAATGTCCCCAGGCCGCCTTGCTGTAATTTCATAGGGCAATTTTAAGCCGTTTACCCTTTCGAAGGTTTCAATTAGTTCCAGCACACTGGTGCCCCGCCCGGTTCCCAGGTTATAGATACAGACCCCGGGTTTTAGTTTTTCAAGGGCGGCCACATGCCCTTCGGCCAGGTCGCAAACATGGATATAGTCCCGCACTCCTGTGCCATCTATGGTGGGATAATCATTTCCGAATACACGCAGTTTTTTTAATTTACCCCTGGCTACCTGGGTTATAAAAGGCATCAGGTTATTCGGGACTCCATCGGGTTTTTCGCCGATGAGGGCGCTTTGATGAGCGCCCACCGGGTTAAAATAGCGCAGTAGGGCTACCGCAAAATGCTCATTTACCCTACCCAGGTCTTTCAAGATCTGTTCACTGATCGCCTTGGTTTCACCGTATGGACTGGTTCTCGGTAAAAGCTCCATCGTTTCTAACAGTGGGGAGGGGTTTTCACCGTAAACGGTAGCTGAAGAGCTGAATACAAAGTGCTTTACCCCGTATTCCAGGCATTTCTTCGCAAGGGTAATAGTGCTTAAAATATTGTTATGATAATAGAGAAGCGGCTTTTCCACAGACTCACCAACCGCTTTCAGACCGGCAAAGTGCATGACGCCGTCAAACTGGTGAGTCTTAAACAGCCGGTCCAAATTAGCTTCATCGGTTACATCAATCAGGTAAAATTGAACCTTTTTACCGGTTATCTTCTCTACCTCTACTAAGACTGTTTTATTGCTGTTAGCTAGATTGTCGGCTACAACCACACTGTAGCCGGCCTCTAGCAGGGCCACGCAGGTATGTGAACCGATATATCCGGCACCGCCGGTAACCAGAATTAGCATATATGAGCTCCTCCATAAATATTAAATAACGAAAAGTTGTGTAACCATCCCTTAAATCTAAAGTTACTGGTCAAAAGTACACAAGCATACCCGGGTTTGCCGGAAAGCTAACTTTCAGCACATCAGCAACCAGGTAAGGCCTAAATCAAGTGCAAGATATTTTAAACCGGGCCGAGGCCGGTTAGGGTCTCTTCGTCTTCATAGCGCCAGGTTAAGACCAATTGGTGCGGTTCGGGTATGAAGTCATCTTCCTCCGGACACTTGATCAGTGGCTTGATATTTAAACCGCGTAAGGTATTTTTAGGGATTTCCTCTGTTTCGTCGGAAGGGCCGTAGCGGATCACCTCAGCGGTACTATTTAACAGATCACCAGCAGTCAGCAGGCTTCAACGGCAAAGTTGATAGTTAAGATCTGGCGGTAAAAACGGCGCACAAAGTCGTAGGTAAGCCTGGTTTTCTTCTTTAAAGGCCCGACAGAACCGGTCCTTTAGGCCTGCTTTAAGGGTTGTAATTTGAACCCTAAAGAGGCAAACTTCGTTCACCCTTTGAACAATAATAACCATCGCCATCTAACTTGTCAAGGAAAAATCTTAAAAATGTGGCACTGCGGCGAAATAGAGGGTCGAGTTCTAGTGAAGTCGGCTCTTTTTGTGCCGACTTCGCTAGAAGTGGAACCTAAAATGGGGGTACTTTTAATGAAGTCGGCTTTTGTCTTTAGGGCCGCGGCCCGGCTATAATAAGCAGGCTTCACCAGTTAAGGAACTATATTTTAAACCTGAAAGGAGGTGACAACTATGCCAGTAAGTATCAATCCCATTTCGACCCGCCTGCAGCTGCGCTTGAACACCGGGTTAGATGAAAACTTTAACCCCATTTATCGGACCCGTTCTTTTTCAAACGTTAAACCGGTAGCCGGCAACGAAGACCTCTTTGAGCTGGCCGGGGAAATTGAAAGCCTGCAGCAGCACACCGTTAATTCGGTGCGCCGGGTAGATGAAGTGGAACTGGAAGAAAACTAAAAAAGCGCTTTACAAAATTTTTAAGAAAGGAGGAATCAAACTTTGACTGAAACCCTGCAGATGATTTTTCAAAACACAGAAGGCCGCAACTCGACCATCTCAGTAGCAGACCCCGCTTCTGAACTAACTCCGGCCGAAGTGGAAGCGGTGATGGATTCCATCATCAACCGCAACATCTTTGAAACCACCGGCGGCGAGCTGGTGGAAAAAGTGCGGGCCCAGATTGTATCAAGGGCTGTGAACGTGCTCGGTGAATTCTAAATAAGGACCCACCCCTCCCCCCTTTATCGTAAAAGGGGGAGGGAGTTTTTTCTAAGGAGGTGAGCTAATCCTTGATCGCTGAAGAAATGATCGGTTTAATCGGGAACTTCGGCTTCCCTGTAGTGGTAAGCATCTATTTACTGGTACGCCTTGAGGGAAAGCTTGAAACCCTGACTGAAAGCATCCATTCTCTTTCTGAAGTGTTGTTGAGACGTTAATGAAAAAGTTAAATTAATAAGGAGGTTTAATTAGAGTTATGGCAAAACCGGTAGTGATACTTGACCCCGGGCACGGGGGCTACGACCCGGGCGCAGTAGCTTTCGGGTTAGAAGAAAAAACCTTAAATTTAAAGCTGGCCTTAGCGGTGGCTGATGACCTGCCCGGGGTTAAGGTTTTACTAACCAGAGACCGGGACCTCTTTGTCTCTTTGGCAGACCGGGTCGCTTTGAGCAGAAGGGCCAGGCCGGATCTTTTCTTATCGCTTCATGCCAACGCCGGCGGCGGCAGGGGCTTTGAATCGTTTATCTCAAGCAGCCTGCCGGCCGGTCACCGGGCCTTCATAAAGCAAAAAGCGCTGCATGGTGAAGTGATGCGCGCTTTGAAGCCTTTTGAGATTATAGACCGGGGCTTAAAACGGGCTGCCTTTTACGTGCTCAGGCATAACCCGCACCCGGCTGTTTTGATCGAATCACTATTTATCGATAACGAACGGGAAGCGGGGCTGTGGAGAGACAAAAACTTTACCGGCAGCCTGGCTAAAGGGGTTGTGAGCGGTATTTATAGTGCCCTTGGCATCAGGGTTGAAGAAGATCAGAGCCGCGAGATAGACTCCGGCCTAAATGGTCAAAAAAACCTTTATACGGTGCAGGTGGGCGCTTTCAGCTATATTGAAAACGCTCGGCAGCGCTTAAGTGAAGCCCGGGAAGCGGGTTTTAGCGATGCCTACATTTACCATAAACAACTTTGATGTTATAAAGCCGGCTAAAAAGCCGGCTTTAGCTATATTTCCCCAACCGGGAGGAGCTGGTTGATTATCTGTCGAATCTTGGTGTGGAATTGGAAAATGTTCAATAGATCAAAGAGCGGTTATCTACGTAAAACAAATTTATTCCTGTGCATTCGCATAATTATGCTCTTTTAAAAGGACCGGCAAGCATGCCGGTCCTTTTAAAAAAAGCCCTGTTTTTTAAAGTTTAATTAATGTTTATTCATCATCTGCGAGATCATCTGGGTCATTGTCTGTCAAGTAAATAATCATGCGCTTATCAAAACGCAGCCATTTCCCATCTTTTCCCCTGGTAAAGGGCTCAAATCCATCCCGCTTTTGGTGTCCCTGCACCTTCAAAAAATCGGCTTTAACAAGCCTGGCATCCTTGATATACTGCCGGCATGTAGACGGGACATTTAAACTGCCCAGGCTTTGACCATTTTTCAAGTGGATTAAAGTCCGGTGCAGACCGTCTTCGTTTAGTTTTGAGGGGACGAGCTCTGCATAATCTATAAGATTGATATAGCCGATAGCACCATCTTTGGGGAAGCGGGGACAACGCATTTTAAAGGGAACAAGGAGCAATTTGAGGGAAAAAGGCAGGGGAGGGTTTAAAGAACGACCCAGTATGGCATTACTTTTTTTCCTGGCGGCCTTAAGATCAACGCTGTAATAGCAGGCGATCTTTTTTACCATTGATCTTAAGGACTGGTCGAGTTCATATACCATCCCATCCCTGGTGTAAACCCGAACCGCATTGCCACCCCGGCTCCCGTAACAGGGTTCCAGGGCGGATACTTCCTCCGAGAAATAATGTTTTTCGTTTATTATGGTCCCTCCTCTATTGTGATCTTAAACAGGGCTTACATAAGCTTTTATGAGCTATTAAAGGTTTCTATAGCTTAACGATTCATATTAAGGCTCCTTGAGCTTTAGCGCTTTTAGAGCAGCTTAGATAAGCGCGCAAGCAATATAATATACTAAAATTCACTATATGTCAAAACTAAATTAATCTTTTTATATCTAACCTATTAAAACGAGACTAATTATATGTTGCTATTATTTTCAATAAATATCAACACTTTTCCATCTGGTAGAAAGGAACCGGTTAGATCAAAAAAACCCCTTTAAAAAAAGGGGGCTTGGGTTTAAGGTTGCTGAAAGGTTACTTGTACTTGATGGTGAATTCTTCACCCTTGACCATGGGGCCAACAGCATTGTAGGGCGTTAAATCGAGGGTCTGTTCATAGAGATTGCGGCGGGGTAGCATCTTCTGTTTTCTTTTCCGGCGTTCCCGTTTAGGGCGGCGGTCGGGATGACCCATCTTATAATCACCTCTTAGCTGACACGTAGTGATAACAAAGTTTCTATAACCTATTGTACACTTCTTTAAGTTAGAGTCAATGGCCTTTTAAGGCAAGTTTAAGTAAAGCCTGGCCCAAAGAAACCTCAGGTGTTTGGATCTTTTAAACTTTAAAAAGACGGGCTAAAAAGGGTATTCGGCGGGGTCTTGTGGTTCGGGCACTTAAAGGCGGGGCTAATTCTAAGCTTTGATCAGTCAGGACTTGCTGGGGCCTGGTGGTTAAATACTGGTTAAGGGCTTTTTTACCAAGCCTTTTCTCAATTGTGGAGTATGCCTTGTCTAAATAAAGCAGGCGGCTTTGCGGGTGGTGGGCATCGGTGGCCAGCAGGTGGATAAGGTTTGCATTAAGCATAAAATTGGCTGTCTTTAAAGCAGCCGGACCGAGCAGGCCGCTCAAGGCAGTCCAGGTGACCTGAAAGAGGGCCCCTGCTTCGTAAAGCTGGTATAAAAGCTGGTGGTTCATCTGCAAGGCGACCACCCTTTCCGGGTGGGGTATGATTGGGATATAGTTTAAATGATCAAGGCGGGCAAGAACCTGCCAGGTATAAGGAGGTAGGGGCTGAAACATGGGCAGCTCTAAGAGCAGGTAGCGGCTTTCATTTAAGCTCATTAATTTTCCCTCGGCAAGGAGGGCTGCGGTTTCAGGCTCAATATGCTGCTCTGCACCGGGATAAAGGGTTAGGGGGATCTTTTCTGCATCGAGGGCCTTTTGTAAAGCGCTAACCTTTTTTTTGATAACAGCTCTTTCAGGCCGGCCACTGTTAGCATGAGGGGTCACTGCCACCTTGCGGTAGCCCTGATCAGCAAGTTCCCGGGCTAGGCTTAAAGCTTCTTTTAGGTCGGCGGGTCCATCATCGGTGGCCGGTAAAATGTGGTTATGTAAATCTATATAGCCGCTCACGATCTGGGCCCCTCCTTTTGCCTTTCCTGCAAGCGCGAAAAGATGCCCGGGGCCAGGGTGGTAATATCGCCCGCTCCCATGGTGATGATCAAATCGCCGGGACGGCAGATCGCCAGGACCTGCTCTTCCAGCATAAAAAGGTAATCGCTATAGAAAACAGGGATATTAGAGTGCTCCCTGATCTTATCGGCCAGCACTTCTGAAGTGGCTCCCGGGATCGGCACCTCCCCGGCTGAGTAGACACTGTGAAGTAACAGCAGGTCGGCATCGCTGAATGCTCTTGAAAACTCATCTAAAAACCAGGCCGTGCGGGTGTAGCGGTGAGGCTGAAAAATACAGATTAACCGGCGGCAACCCGGGCGGGCCGCCTCTATCGTAGCCCTGATTTCAGTGGGATGGTGGGCGTAGTCGTCAACCACAGTAATACCACCTATGGAGCCGATGATCTCAAAGCGGCGGCCCACCCCGCTAAAAGCCTTTAAGGCAGGGGCGCAAGCTTTAACATCGAGGCCGAGGATATGAGCGAGTGCCAGGGCACCGGTGGCATTAATGACGTTATGGCGCCCGGGAACAGCCAGCTGGACTTTTGCGGCCAGCTTTTCACCCCGGAAGCAAAAATCAAAACTGGCACTCCTATTTTCCAGGCTGATGGAGGTGGCGTAATAATCAGGCGAATGGTTAGCACTTGCATTATTAAAACTTTCCTGGCCAGACTCAAGGCCGTAGCGGTAAACCGGGCTCTTTAGTTTTGCTCCCAGTTCGC
>PWMM01000236.1 GCA_003558195.1 Syntrophomonadaceae bacterium | reverse complement strand
TTTACTAAAGAAGCATACACAAATAAATATTTCCCAATTTTAAGCTGGTTAGTTATGTTTTTCGGTTTTGTCCTGGTAGTTCTCCACCGCTTTCTTACAGCCGGGCTGCAAGATGTTTTCATTGAAACTTTCGCCTTAAGCACTGCCGGTTTTGCTTTTTTATCATCATCATATTTTTATCTTTATCCTTTAATGCAGATCCCTGCAGGAATGGCCATTGATTTTTTTGGCCCCCGGAGGATAGTTACTTTCTCCTTTGCTGCCATGACCCTTGGAACCCTGCTGTTTGCCTCTGCTTCAGGTTTCGGACATCTTCTTTGGGGAAGGGTAATCATCAGCTTCGGTGCTGCTTTTTTATGGGGAAGCTTACTAAAAGTACAGGGTGTCTATTTTTCAGGCCGTGTTTTTGCTTTGCTAGCCGGATTTGGCGCGGTTGCAGCCAGCCTTGGAATTATCCTATCCGGCAGCCCTTTTATGGCCGGGGTGGCCCGACTAGGCTGGCGTGAAATGATTTACCTGCTGGCAGCCTTTTCTTTAATTCTGCTTCTGGGCAACCTTATTTTCACCCGGAACCCGGTCTACATATCAGGCGGCTGTACTGCTTCCCCCTACACAGGCAGGCCCAATCAAACTGAAAACAAGGCTGCCCTGGCCGGAACGGCTTCTGTCCTCAAGCAAAAATCAGCCTGGTTGCTTTTTCTATGTCATTTTGGAATTTACGGCCCCTATGCTGCTTTTCTTGGAATTTGGAGTTATCCATTCATGGTTGGAGAAGGCGGTTATACCATCAGCCAAACTTCGTTTTTCATTACTTTCATGGGCATAGGGTACATGCTTGGTGGGCCTGTTTTAGGCCACCTGTCGGATCGAATTGGGGAAAAAAGAAAACCGGTCCTTCAAATCTCCTGTGCTTTTCTTGCTTTATCTACTGCAGCTCTGCTCCTGCTTCCTTACTTAAGTGCCCAAACCGGTTATCTCCTTTATCCCGCACTATTTATGATTGGTTTCTTTACACCAGGCCTCATTTTATCCATGGTTCTAGCAAGGGAACTCTATAGCCCCGGCTACTCTGGCGTTGCAATAGGGATAGTAAACAGTGGCGGTTTTGTTGGAGCTGCTGCAGCCCAGTTAATAGTCGGGGTAATCCTGGATCATGGTTGGCAAGGGCAATCCTTGGAAGGGATTCCGCTCTACCCCTGGGCTGTTTACCAGCAGATCATCATTTTTTCCAGCCTACTCCTGCTGCTGGCTTTACTGGCTGTTAACCTGGTTGAAGAAAAACAAACTTGATTATCAGAAATTACACATAATAGCTGTAATATAAAAGATATTTGGACATTTTTAGGGCATTGTTGATCATGTAACAAGAAAACCGGCTGCAGTATTGGTGATTTACAAAATGCAAGCTATAAAAACAGGAGACCAGGCCGGTTATGAAGAAATTGTTAAGAATAGGATAGACAGTAAATATTGCTATTTGATGTACAGGAGAGATGATCATGTTGTCTAGATATGGTTTCCATTTGCCAACCAGGATCGAAATCGGAGCAGGAATGCTTAGAGAAACTGGCACCATGGCGACTGAATTAACAACCGGCAGGAGAGCTTTTATTGTAACCGATCCCGGTGTAAAAGCAGCCGGTATTACCGGCAGGGTAGAATCTTCCCTGATTGAAGCGGGCTTTAATTGCTGTTTGTATCAAGCAGTTAAACCCAATCCCAAGGATCATGACTGTGAAAAGGGTGGTGAAGAAGCCCGTCAATTTAAAGCCGATGTTATAGTAGCCGTAGGCGGCGGCTCAGTCATAGATTCAGCCAAGACCATTGCCCTGCTGCAAACCTATGGCGATCCGCTGACTGCCTATGAAGGACGGGGCAAGGTCCCTGGAGCTTTAACTCCCGTGATTGCCATACCGACTACAGCCGGAACCGGATCAGAGGTAACCAGGTCAGCAGTAATCAATGATACAAAGCGTAACCTTAAAATATCAGTTAAAGATATCAACCTCACCCCAAGGCTGGCGGTAATAGATCCCGAAACCACCTATACTCTGCCTGTAGGGTTAACTGCATCTACCGGTATGGATGCCCTGGTCCATGCGATCGAAGCCTATACCTGCCGTAAAGCTAATCCATTTTCAGATGCTATGGCCCTGGCTGCTATGGAAATGCTTTATCCTGCATTACCGGTAGTAGTAGAAAATGGCCGAGACAAAACAGCCCGATCTGCAATGATGACCGGTTCTGTAATGGCTGGGATCGCTTTTTCGCATGCCGATGTAGGCGCGGTCCACTGTTTGGCTGAAGCCATAGGGGGCCTTTATGACACAGCACACGGCATCGCCAACTCTGTATTCCTGCCTTCAGTCACCGCTTTTAATGCCGAAGCAGACCCGGAGCGCCATGCCCGAGCAGCGAGAGCCTGTGGATTAGATACAACAAACCTAAGTCCAGAAGAGGCTTCCAGGTTGCTAACCCAGCAACTGGCGAGCATTTCAGCAGCTATCGGCATCCCAAAGTTCAGTAATCTGGATCAAGTTAACCCTCAAGATTTTGAATACCTGGCCGAAATATCCGAACAGAACGGATCATCTGAAAGCAACTGCCGCCCGATAAGGAAAAACGACTACTTGAAAATATTGCAGGATTGTTATAACAGCTGAACAACATGGACAGGTCCAGTTGCTTAATTTGCTGAGATACTGCAGATGCTTTACCTTTAGGCTGGAACTGCACCGCCAGGCTTTAGCCTTACACCCGGGCTTTTCATTTTTATTAGTTCAGTTTAAATAACAGCTTTCATATAAACTGGCTTATACCGGTTAAGGCAGGGACCAGGATGCCGGTATACGCAGGGCAGGAAAATCAAGATCAAAGATAACCTGTGGCGCTCCACCTTCGATTATTGCAAAATAAGCAATAACCAGGAAAAACAGACCCAGGTATTTTAATAATAGCTTGCTATTCTCTGGTATATTGTTCCAAATAGAGTGTTTGAACATGCTGATCACTCCAATAGAGAATCTTATTATTTTTAAGTTCATCTTTTAGATGAACAGGACAAACTAGAGCCTGTTTAAAGCATACCTCTTTACTTGCATTTAGTCAATTTTTTATAAAACGGCTTATAACATACATTAGCATTGAAGAAATCACATTTCGAAAGAAGGAGTAATTGATGGTAGCTCAAAATCAATCAAGCTTTGAACCTTACGGCTCTTTTGCAGAAATATATGACCAGATAATGTGCTCAGTTGATTATGAAGGTTGGGCTGACTATGTAGAAGCACTGCTCAAAATCCATGCTGGAAACCAGGTCATTAAAGATGTTATTGATCTGGCCTGCGGTACCGGTAGCTCAACCATTCCTTTTGCCAGAAGGGGATACAGGGTTGTAGGATTAGATATATCTGAAACCATGCTTAAGCTGGCGCACCGAAAAACTGAAGAGCAAAATCTCTCTATACTGTATCACCGGCAGGATCTGCGCTGTTTATGTTTAAATCAAAAATTCGACCTGGCCCTGTTATTTCAGGATGGCCTGAACTATATTTTGAGTGAACCGGAACTTTACAAGGTTTTTTGCGATCTTTATGCAAGCTTAAAATGCCCGGGCTTTTTTGTTTTTGACCTGACCAGGCCTGGTTTGCGTTCCCAAAATATAGTGAAAGATGATACCTGCGTTGTTGATTTAGAGGAGTTAACCTTGATCATGGAAAGCCATTACCAGAAAGAAAAAGAGCTCTGGTCGGCCAGCCTGACTGTTTTCCAAAAATTAAAAAATGGCCTTTATAAAAAATACCGGGAAGAGCACCAGGAGAAAGATTATGCCCCTGTAAAAATTAAAGAAATGCTGAAACGGGCAGGTTTCAGTGTGACAGGCATTTATCCCAGCTTCAGCCTGCAGTTGACCGGTGAGCAGGACTTGAATCAAAAATTAACTTTTGTTGCCAAAAAATCAGCCGGCTCATAAAAATCTTAGCTGGCAGCACAACTTATTCTTCAAGTGTATGCCTGAGGAAACAAACATCAAAGGGTAAGTGGGCAAAAGTTTTTCGACCTGTTTCAACAAACCTAAGATTCTTATACCAGTTTTTCAGAATTTCATGTTCTTCGATAATGGCGATAGAAATGTTATTCCCTCCTTTTTCCTTGGCCCTCTTGAAAGCATCAAGCACCAAAGCCCTGCCATAACCCTGGTGCCTTTTCTCAGGGATGACAGCAAGCCTTTCGAGGTAATAAGTTTGATGAAAAGCCTTTTCAAGAGCGTAACAACCAACTATAGTTTCCTGTTCGTAACAACCGTAGTAATTTAGATCCTTTTTTTCTGCGCTTTTAAGTAACGACTCTTCATCAATAAAAGCAGGATTGGTAGGAGCATTACCAGGGGTTATATTAAAATCATGGGCCACGGTAATAAATGATCTCCTGATCACAGCAACCAGTTGTTCCAGCTCTTTATTCAAATCTACTTCTCTTATGATCATAAAAACCCCACTCCCCATGTCAGTTCATCAAGAAGTCTACATTCAGTAGCCTGGTACTGAAAAGGATTAGCCTAAAATCTAGCCTTTAGGATGAGCGCATCGCACTAAATTTACAAGCGAATTTGGTAAAATATTGGTAATTCCGTAGGCCTGGGTTTACATAGGCTGAGCATTTTACAACAACCTTCAATCAATTACCATACAATTTTTCCTCTTCCAGCAAGGCTTTTTGTACTTCTTTTTCCGGGTAACCAAGAAAAGCTAAAAAAGCCCCAAAGCTCGCCAGGGCCACCAGTAACAGGGTAAGCTGCACTCCCAGCGGATCAGCGATATCCCGCCCAAAAAACACCAGCAGAAATCCAAAAACTGCACCGGCGATGGCAATAGTAATTTTCAAAGGAACCGCCCTTGCTCCAAAAAAAATTGCTTCCCGGCGCCCGCCAGTTTGGACAGCTTGTGAACGGGCTATCTCTGCTATGGTAGGATTCACGAGGATGCTAAAGGCAGCTGTCGGAATACCGGCCAGGGTGAATAAAGCCACTCCAATGTAAAAAGCTACCCCTGACATGTTAAAGCTTAGCAAAAATATTCCCAGGGCGCATAAGGCAAGGACCAGGGCAGAGATACTCAAAATCTTCCCTTTCCCATGTTTTTTGGCAATAGCATTTATCAGGGGAAAAGCCAGGAGGGCGGTACCAAATACTAGTACAGCCAGGACTGTCATAAACCTCTGTTCCTGCCGGAATATAACCACGGTATAATAGAGCATGCCCAGGGTGACCAGGTTCATGGAAAACTGCATGAAAACTTCACCTAGCACAAAACGTCGGAAAGGACGTACTTTTAATGCCTGAAGCATTGACTGTCGCAGCCCCAGACGTTCTGAATTAACCGGGCAGCAATGCTTTGATTCATTAAAACTTAAAGCAGCTCCAATTAATAATAACATGGCCGGAAAAGCACCGAGGGCAACCGCAAAACGGTAAGATGCGCGGAGATCCATCCCGGCATCCTGGAGGCGGCTGACCAGTTCAGGAAAGATGACAGTAACTAAAATCATTCCCACCAGGCCGAAAAGGGCGACAAAAGTTGAAAGATTGATCCTGGTGGCATCGGTATGGCCCAGTTCAGAAAGCAATGATAAATATGGATTAACGTAGGCAGTAAAAGCCAGGTAGAATAAACCCATCATTAAAGCCAGCCAGATTCCATTGACAATATGTTCCTGCCCCTGGTAGGGCGGATTAAAAATAAGAACTGTAAAAACAGCCAACGGTACAGCGCTAAACAATAAAAAGGGTTTACGCCTTCCTAAATCCAGTCGTAAATTATCACTAATAGTGGCAACAACCGGGTCTGCTGCTGCATCAACAATCCGACCCAGGGCCAGGGCAACTCCCAAAATAGTGGCCAATCCCAGAAAAGTCTCTTCAGGGATCATGTTTGGCAAATTGTATTCCCTGGGAGGGAGAAAATAGAAAGGAACATAGAGCAAAATCAACCTTTCCAGCATGGTAAAAGCAGCGCTGCCTCCAGCATAAACCAAACGGGCAGTCCTGGTTAGATTGATGGCAAGATGGTTAGTCACATAATCCCTCCACGTAAACTCTTATTCGTGCTACTCAACCCCGCTTTGACAGTAAAAAGACAGCTCAAATCAGCCTTGAGCTGCCCGTCAAAGGACTGTTAAATAATTAACAGCTTAGATTATTCAATAATCATAGAATCGATACTTTCATCCCAACTTAGCCCTTTATCAATGACAAACTCCTGCGGTTTTTTGAGCATGGGGTAAACTTTAAGTTTTTTTTCTTCCAGATCAAGGGTATATTTGGTAATATTGTCTAAAATTTTATTCTCTTCTTCAACACTACCTTTGTATAACGTGATCATGCACATAACTTGTTATACCTCCCATTTTGGCATGAAACCATTTTTTTGCTGCGGTTTTATGAATTATTAACTTGATTACCCATATTACAATTATAGATCTTTTTAACAGCAGAGGAAAGGCAAAAAGTGACAAAAACCATATTAATATAGATAATCTTCTGGTATAATTATAAACAATTATGCATATTGCTTTGATAAATAACTGGACAGTTCGTACAAAGCGCATTCTTGACCGGCCCTGGATAAACTAAGGAGTTTTAGTAATTATGAACGGTGATTTAACTGGAACGATAATTTTAATGAGCTATTACGTATTTGTGGTGGCTTTAATTCCGGTGTTACTTAAATACTGGTTTAAGATCCCCACTGAATACGTGCGAAAGATGCACCACGTGGGATACAGCCTCTCCATCTTTATTTTACTACATTCTTTCAGCGCCTGGTACATGGCTGTTGGTGCTGCCTTTTTGCTGGTTATTCTCGGATATCCGGCACTATTCTTGCTCGAAAAAACTGCTGTTTATAAAAGGTTGTTTGTAGATCGTTC
>PWMM01000025.1 GCA_003558195.1 Syntrophomonadaceae bacterium | reverse complement strand
TTCCTGTCGGAATGCAACTGGTCGGTCCACCGTTTAGCGAAAAAACTTTGCTTGCAGTGGGATCCACTTTAAAAACCCGAGAAACTGGAACATGTTAAAAGGATCTTGCTCTGAGGCTATGGCTATAATAAGACTACTATTTTTTATGAAACCCTAAAAGGTTGATATTACTAAAAATATTGTGTCAACATATGATAAGCGGTTTTATTATGTCAACTAATCAGGTTTTATTAATGTTAGAAATGGTTTATAAATTTTAAATGGAAACTATTTATTGCGCTAAGAAATAAAGCTGGGACGAAGGCCCTGCCTCCGTGTCCCAAGGATGTTGAGGTGATTTGGTTGTGAAGTACGAAGTTGTAATTGGCCTGGAGGTCCATGTTGAGATGCTTACGAAGTGTAAGCTTTTTTGCTCCTGTCCCAACCGGTTTGTGGCAGAGCCGAATGTTAACACTTGCCCGGTTTGCCTGGGTTTTCCCGGCGCCCTGCCGCAGATGAGCAGGGAAGCTTTGCAGCAGGCTTTAACCGCTTCAGTGGCCTTAAATTGTGATATTGCTCTTTACAGCTATTTTGATCGCAAGAACTATTTTTACCCGGACATGCCCAAGGGATACCAGATTTCGCAGTATTATATCCCCCTGGGCAGCAATGGCTACCTTGAAATTGATGATGATAGGGGTGATTATAAAAGAATTGGTATCGGCAGGGTGCACATGGAGGAAGATGCCGGCAAACTGGTGCATGAAGGCGGTGGAATGGCAGGTGGCTCGTCGATGGTTGATTACAACCGGGCCGGGGTGCCTTTGATTGAAATAGTAAGTAAGCCTGACCTGAGTTCACCGGGTGAAGCCCGGCGGTACCTGGAAAAACTGAAAAGCATAATGCAGTATAGCGGGGTTTCTGACTGTAAAATGGAGGAAGGGAGCCTGCGCTGCGACGCCAATGTTTCATTGAGAGAGCCTGGAGAAAAGCAACTTGGAATCAAAACTGAGTTAAAAAACATGAATTCATTCCGGGCAGTTGAAAAGTCGCTGGCTCACGAGATCGAAAGACAAGCCGGGATCCTTAACAGCGGAGACATAGTTGCTACCCAGACTTTGCGGTGGGATGAAGACAGCCAGGAAACGATCGTCATGAGAGGAAAGCTGGAGGCTGATGATTACCGTTGTTTTGCCGATCCGGAGCTGGCTCCGATTGAACTATCAGGAGTAGAGGTTGAAAAAGCTCGACAAAGCTTGCCTGAAATGGCTGATAAAAGGGCTGGGCGATTCGTGGAAGAGTACGGGCTTCCCGAGTACGATGCTGGAGTCCTGACGGCTTCCCGCTGTCTGGCTGATTATTTCGAGTCATGCCTGCAGCTTTTTAACAAACCTAAAGAAGTTAGCAACTGGGTGATGGGGGAATTATCTGCTCACCTGAACAACGCTGGTGTGGAAGCGGACCAGGCTTCTTTTGCCCCGGAAGATATGGCGGAGCTACTGAAGATGATTAACAACCAGGAGATTAGTGGTAAAATCGCTAAGGAAGTCCTGGACAAAGCTTTTAAAGGCGGAAAAAAGCCGCGCCAGGTTGTAGAAGAGGAAGGACTGCTCCAGATTTCAGACCAGTCAGAGTTGGAAACGATAGTAGAGCGAGTAATTAGTGATAACTCTGATACGGTGGAAAGCTACCGCGGCGGTAAGTCAAAAGCACTTGGGCACCTGGTTGGCCAGGTTATGAGGGAAACCCGGGGTAAAGCCAACCCGCAGCTGGTAAATGAACTGCTGGTCAAAAAAATTGATGGATAGCAGTCTTATTATCCTTTATATAAAAAACTAACCAGGACAAACCGGAGCCATGAAGTTAGGATTTCTAAATGACCCCTTTTAAAACCCAGTTTTAATCAATGTTTCCGGGATCGCTATAAAAGTTTTGCCAGATTTGCGCAGAACTTCAGGATTAAGGGCTAAAAACATTTTAAGTTTACTTAACAATGTACTAGCTAATGAACCAGGTAAAACATCTTAGAAGCAGCGGCCATTCCCAGAAAAAATTAACAGAAAGCCTGTCAGAAATATGAGTTAAGGGAAACAAATACTTTTTCAAACCGGAAAAGATTTCCTATCCTATTGCGATTATGAAACTGAGTTGCTTCAGGCTCATTTTTTTAAAAACTGGCTGTTTTAAAGCTTAAAGTTAGCCTAACCTCGAGTTTTTTTCGATCATTAGTTGACCTGATGGTATGCCCACTCAAGCCAGAGCATGGCTGTCTCCAGGTCTTCTCTATTAACGGTGGCACCGCACCAGAAACGCAGGCCGGGTGGCGCGTCCCGGTAAGAGGCGATGTCGTAAGCTGCATCCTCCAACTCCAATAATTTAACCATTTCTTTAACCTGTCCGGGGCCTAGATCGATTTTCAAACAGACGCTGGTATTGGAACGGATCGAAGGATTAGCAGTCAGGAAGTGAGCCCACTCGTGGTTTTCAACAAACTTTTCAATAACAGCCAGGTTGTCATTGCTGCGCCTGATTAGTTCATTTAATCCCCCTATTTCTTCCGCCCACTTGAGGGCGCCGAGGTAATCTTCGACACAAAGCATGGATGGTGTGTTGATGGTCGATCCCTCGAACAAACTTTTGATCAATTGCCCGTCATTTTTTAGCCGGAATATTTTTGGCAGTGGCCAGGGAGGGCTATAACTTTCAACGCGTTCCACGGCGCGGGGGGAGAGGATTAGCATGCCGTGGGCTGCTTCACCGCCTGGCACTTTTTGCCAGGAATAGGTGGTTGCATCGAGTTTTTCCCATGGCAGATTCATGGCAAAGACAGCAGAGGTAGCATCACAAAGAGTAATTCCTTTGCGGTTATCAGGTATAAAACTGCCATCAGGTACTCTAACCCCGCTGGTGGTGCCATTCCAGGTAAAAACTAGATCATGTTTGAAATTAATACTGGAGAGATTCGGCAGGTGTCCATAGTCGGCAGCATGATAGCGGGCTTTTTCCAGCCTTAGCTGCCACCTGATATCGTCTGCCCAGGTTTTACCGAATGACTCGAAATGGACCACTTCTACCGGCCTTTCCCCTAGTAAGTTCCACATGGCCATTTCGAATGCTCCTGTATCCGAGGCAGGGACGATTCCCACCAGGTAATCTTCCGGTATACCCAGGATTTCTTTTGTTTTATCAATTGCCTTTTTCAATTTTGCTTTTCCAATCTTACTGCGGTGTGACCTTCCAAAGGGGGTGTCATGGAGTTTTTCCAGCTTATAACCGGGATGCTTAGCACATGGCCCCGATGAAAAGCATGGGTTAACAGGTTTTATTTCTGGTTTTCTAGTCATTCACGGGAACCTCCATCTTTGCTTGAAACATTATTATATGAAAATCATATCTCAGCTCCTTATATAAGTAAATACCAATTGTATCATTGATAATAAATGGTATAATGATTGTAACCCTAATTGATAATTACTATCAAAAAGGTTAAGACAGAAAAGACAAAGTTTTACAACAAGAGTTATTACTTACCAATTGTTTTAAGTGCTCCTGTTTTTTAGTTTAGTATTATGCAACAGTACTGATCAATTATGACAAATGAATCTTAAAAGAGGTGAAAAAGTGAGGGGGAAATATATTTATTTATTAATTATTTTTTTACTTGTTCTATCTCTTTCCGGATGTGCTTCTGATAACACCGGAATTAATGGAGAAGACTCGAGTCTTAAAATTCTTACAACTATTTATCCCCTGGCCGATATCGCTGGCCAGCTTGGCGGTAATAAGGTCCAGGTTTCATACCTGTTACCGGCCGGATCAAGCCCACACACTTATGAACCAACTGTCGAGCAGGCCCGGTTAATGGAGCAGGCAGACCTTATCATCTATGTGGGTGCCAACCTTGATAACTGGGCTGTCAATATGACCGATGCGATTGGCCCTGAATTAAACACGGTTAATATTTCTGAAAAAATTGTTTTAATTGATGCTGCTGATTATTTCAGGTTTGAAGAAGAGGCAGTGGAAAGTGATTGCGATCATAATAATGATCATTCCTGTGCTGATTGCGAAGACCATCATGACCATGCTGAACACGATGACTGCTCTCACGACCATGGGCCTTTAGATCCGCATTTTTGGCTTGATCCCCTGCTGGTAAGAGATGTTATCTGTCCTGTTATTCATGAAAAACTGATAGAACTAGATCCTGAGGGGGAGAGTTATTTCAAGAGCAGGTATGAAGATTACCGGCAAGAACTTACGGTCTTAGATGAAGAGATAAAAAACACGGTATCTGGTTTTTCGAGTACTAGTTTTATTGCTTTTCATTCGGCCTGGCAGTATTTCGCCGGGCGTTACGGCTTAGAAGAAGTAGCAGTAGTTGCCCAGTTCCCGGGCCAGGAACCATCAGCAGGTTGGCTAGCTGAACTGATAGATCTGATCCGTGTAGAAAGTATTGGAGCAATTTTTACAGAACCGCAGTTTTCGCCTGAGCTGGCCGAAAGAATAGCAGAAGAAAGTGGAGCTGAAGTTATAACGATTGATCCCCTGGGTGGCGAAGGTGTGCCGGGGCGTGAATCATACCTGGAATTGATGCGGTTTAATCTATCCGCTTTTAAAAAAGCGATGGAATAAAAATATAGAGCGAGGCGAATCTAGATTTTGCAAGAAATAGTTAGAGCAAAAAACCTGACCGTAAGCCTGGGTGGGAAAACAGTTTTAGAAGATATTACTTTTTCAATTTTTAGCGGGGAGATGACCGGTGTAATTGGTCCAAACGGAGCCGGCAAAACTACCCTATTGCGGGCAGTATTGGGCCTGGTTTCTGTTCAACAGGGCAGCCTGGCTGTATTTGGCAAAAGGGGAATAAGGATTAAAGAAATTAGACCCAGGACTGGTTATATGCCCCAGCGTCATTACTTTGACCGGCGGTTTCTCCTATCTGCCGCTGATGTGGTGTCTACCGGTTTGCTTTCGCCCCGTACACTTTTTAAAAAAATTCCAAGGAAGAATGAACAGGTTAAGGACGCCCTGCGGCTGGCTGGAATGGAGAATTTTTTTCATCAACCTTTTCAAAACTTATCCGGTGGAGAGCAGCAGCGCGTTTTATTGGCCCGGGCGTTGGCCCGGCGTCCGGATTTATTACTTTTGGATGAGCCGAATAACGGCCTTGATTTTCCGGCTCAGCAAAGTTTTGTTGCATTATTACGAAAGCTTAAAGATAAAGAAAACATTGCTATCATCATGGTCTCTCATGACCTGGTTTCAATAGCCCCTGCGGTTGATAAACTCCTTTGTATTAACCGGACGATGCATGTTCACGGTGATCCTGCAGAAGTGCTGCGCAGTCCGCATCTTGATGAGGCTTATCGCTGTCAATTTGATTTTCTAACGACCGGGGGCAGTACTGAGAGGTGGTGGCATTGAGCGAAATTCTTGCCTACGGATTCATGCAAAGAGCTCTTTTAGCCGCCCTCCTGGTTGGAACTCTTTGTTCGGTTATATCATTTTTTGTCATCCTGAAAAGACTATCCTTCCTTGGAGCGGGTATTTCCCATACCGCTTTAGGGGGAATTGCTATCGGCCTGGTAACAGGACTGGATCAGGTCCTGACCGGCAGCATTTTTGCCCTGGGGACCGCTATGAGTACCGGCCACATCAGTCGCCTGGGGAAAATCAGTGAAGATACAGTTATTGGCATTTTTTATGCCTCAGGAATGGCCCTTGGGATTGCCCTGATAAGTTCTTTTAAAGGGTATTATCCAGAGCTGTTTTCGCTACTTTTCGGAAACATTCTTGCTGTTTCCGCCAGGGACTTACAGGTATTAGCTTTAGTTTTAGTTGTAGTTATGGTGTTTGTAATTGTATTTTTTAAGGAGCTCCTGGCGATATGCTTTGATGAGGAGATGGCTATTGCTGGTGGGCTTCCAGTTGGACCTTTATACATGGGGTTATTAGCTACTATCGGCCTTACCATAATGGTTTCAATTCAGCTTGTTGGAGTGGTTCTTGTCGCTGCCTTGCTGGTTATTCCAGGTGCAGCAGCCTATCGCCTTAGCAATAACTATCGCAGCATGCTACTATATGCCCTGATTATTGGTTTGAGCGGTAGTTTTGGGGGTCTTTTTGTCTCATATTATTACCCTGTTCCACCGGGGGCTGCTATTGTTTTAATAATGGCAGCAATATTTGCCCTGGTTGTTTTTATTAAATATTACCTTGAAAAATAAAATAAATTGGATGTTTTGTAAGAGCTTTTTAATATATAGAAAGCTCAATTAAACGGAGGGCTGGTTATGAATAATGCATACGCAGAAGAAGCTAAAATGATGCTAAGCAGTAAAGGTTACAAATTGACCAGGCCGCGGTTAGTGATCCTGGATTATATGGCCGGGGTAAGTGGCCATCCCAGTATTCAGGAGATATATGAAGGAATCCTTATCAATTATAGTGGAATTGGTATAGCCACTGTTTATCGAACTATAGATTTGCTGGTTGAGATAGGGTACTTACGCGCCTTGGTGCTTTTGAATAATCAGCTTCGCTATGAGTTAAACCTACCGGATGATCATCACCACCATTTAATTTGTAAAGCCTGTGGAGTAATCAGAGAATTTAACAGCTGTAACTTTAATAGTATTTCCGAAGAAATTGAAGATACAACTTGTTTTAAGATTGAAGAGCATAATCTTGAGGCTTATGGTTATTGTTCGGATTGTTTAAGCAAAAAAGCAGGCTATTCCACGGAAAATATGTAGTAATAGATTGGTTGTCCCCCGTATTGCAATTCAATTTCCAGGTCAGGGTATTTTTCTGCTATTTTACTGGCTAGATCTGCAGCTTCCGAGCGGGCGATATCATGTCCGTAAAAAATGGATGCTATATCATTATCTTCAGTAATGATCTTTTCTGATAGCTCTAAAGCCACCTGGGTAAGGCTTTCTCCTGAAGAGACTATTTCTTCTCCA
>PWMM01000188.1 GCA_003558195.1 Syntrophomonadaceae bacterium | reverse complement strand
GGTTATAATGAAGCCATTTTTTGTCGAATCTAAATCAACCCCGGCTAAATATGGCGCATTAGCCGTGCGCCCGGCATAAATGAAAACCCCGTCTATTTCTAAAAAACGATCCTGGCCGTCCTGCTTCAACTGCAGGCCGTTAACCTTTCTATCTCCTGCAATTTCCTGCACTGTTGTATTATAGAGCACCTCCACACCGGGCAGGCTTAAGACCTTGTCCTGTAAACCCTTTACGCCGCGAAATTTGTCGCGCCGGTGAATCAGGTATATTTTTGAAGCAAAGCGATCTAAAAAGATCGTTTCTTCCAGAGCGGCATTGCCGCCGCCGACAACAGCCACCTCTTTATTTTTGAAGAAAGCAGCATCGCAGGTAGCGCAGTAGGAAACCCCGCGGCCTAACAGTTCCTCTTCACCCCTGGCACCGAGCAGGTTAGGTTCTGTTCCCGTGGCAATCAAGACAGTTTTCCCACTGTAGACACCACCGGTGGTAAAGATAGTTTTCGGATCAGCGGAAAAATCAACTTTTTCAATTTCGGTGGTCTGGACCGGCACCTGCAAGTTATCGAGCTGCTGCTGCAAAAGCATTCCAAATTCCGCCCCTGAGATTCCATCGGGGAAAGCGGGGAAGTTATCCAGGCGATCGGTTGAGGTAATTTCGCCACCAACCATCATTTTTTCCAGGATCAAGACCGATAAGCCAGCCCGGGTCCCATAAAGAGCCGCTGTCGCTCCGGCCGGGCCTCCTCCTAAAATTACCAGGTCATATATTTTATTTGTTGCCATTATTTTAGCCTCCTTCTGTTCATATTTCTAACAGTAGCTTTTAGAACAGAACCGCTACCGGGTTTAACTAATGAATATTATGATTGATCGCAGTGCCCCTGTCAATTTAGGGCCAGTTTCTATAAATTAAAGGCAGAGGTTGTGTTATAATGAAGGGGCAGCTGTGCTGCAAGAAGCTGAGATCGCGGAAGGAGGACTGTAAAGATGAAAGAACAAGTTGAGAAAGCCCTGGATAAAATCCGCCCGGCCCTGCAAAGGGACGGAGGCGATGTTGAACTTGTCGAAGTGGGTGATGACGGCGTAGTTAAAGTCAGGCTGACCGGAGCCTGCGGAGGCTGCCCCATGTCTCAGATTACCCTTAAGCAGGGGATCGAAAAGGTCCTGAGACAGGAAGTTTCAACGGTTAAAGAAGTAGTATCCGTTTAACCTTTAAAGGTAAGTAAAGCCCGGGGCAACCCGGGTTTTTTACTTAAAGGGAGCTGGCATTTTAGTGAAAGAGATTTATCTTGACAACAGCGCCACCACTCACCCTTACCCGGAAGTGATCACTTTTATGAGCACAATCTTAGATCAGGATTATGGCAACCCTTCATCACTACACCGTAAGGGAGTGGAAGCAGAAGCATTAATTGAAGAAGCCCGCAGGCGTATTGCTACCTTTTTTAGCGGACGGGAAGAAGAAATTATCTTTACTTCCGGTGGAACTGAAGCAAACAATTTAGCGGTAAAAGGAGTAGCCCTGCGTAACAGAAAGCGCGGCAACCACCTGATTACCAGCCAGGTTGAACACCCTTCTGTCTTAAACTGTTTTCGCTACCTGGAAAAAGAAGAAGGCTTCAGGGTTGATTACCTGCCTGTTGATGACAACGGTTCAATTGACCCGGGTCAGCTAAAAAATGCGCTAAAAAAAGACACCATCCTGGTCAGTATTATGCACGTTAATAACGAAATCGGTACCATCCAGCCATTAAAAGCAATCGGGGCCCTGATCAAGGCACAAAACCCTGCTGCAATATTTCATGTCGATGCCGTGCAATCCTTTGCCCGGTACCCGCTTGAGGTTAATAAGTGGCAGGCTGATCTTATAAGCTGCAGCGCCCATAAAATCCACGGTCCCAGGGGGGCCGGCTGCCTCTTTGTAAAAAAAGGAACCCTTCTAAAACCGCTTTTTCATGGCGGCGGGCAGGAAAGAGAGCTGCGCCCGGGAACGGAGAATACTGCCGCCCTGGCCGGTTTTGGACTGGCTGCCCGGTTGACCGGTGAAAACAGGCAGCATAAAGCTAAGCTCACCGGCAACCTGAAAATGGCCTTTTACGAAACACTGAAGAAAAGCGGTATATCATTTGCAGTCAATGGGCCCCCGCCAGAAGAGGGGGCGGTGCATATTATTAACCTCTCTTTTCCGGGCCTGCCTTCAGAAGTGCTCTTACACGCCCTGGAGCAACAGGGCATCTATGTATCTTCCGGTTCAGCCTGCCACTCGCGCAGGCCGGAACCAAGTCATATCCTGAAAGCCCTGAATTTAGAAGACCGGTTACTAAAAAGCGCCTTGCGCTTCAGCTTTGCTTACAGTAACAGTGAAGAGGAAGTAACACTCGCCGCAAATAGCGTGGCTGACAGGGTAAAAGAATTAAAAACGGTTCTATAACTGCTCCCGGAAGCCCTGCTAGCGGGTGAACATCTATTCCATGATAAGTTATGTTATAATCCAGTGGGCTGCCCTGTTTTAGGTTAAGCCCTGTAATAAAGAGTTTGCTCCTTAAAGCGGGCTGTTTTTTTAGTATAACCGGTTGTAAATTAATACCTTTTAGTTTTTTAAGGTTACCGCACCAGTTTATCATTTAAGCCCAGGGTCGAATAAGCCATAGCTTAATCTTTTCGCCCGGCCGGCCTTTTTAATAATAATATTTAGGGCTTTCACTCAAAGGGTAAAAGAGCTTTAAAAATGAAACCAAAAAGGTAAGTGTATGGAGTAGCTTCTAAAACAACTATTTTTTTAGAGGAGATTTTTAATGGCAGCAATAATCCTGATTCGCTATGGTGAAATCGCCTTGAAAGGTAAAAACCGCCATCAATTTGAACAACAACTCCAGAATAATTTACAGGAAGCTGTTAAAGAATACCTGGGAACTGTTGAAAAAATCCAGGGACGTTTCCTGGTCCAGGTCCCGAAAGAAAACCTTGATTTTACTTTAACGCGGTTAAGAAAAGTTTTTGGTGTAGTATCCCTAAGCAGCGTTAAAGAAACCACCCTGGAATTGGAAGCCATAAAAGCTGCCGCCCTGGAAATGGCCGGCAGAGTCAGGGCCGGTGAAAATACTTTCCGGATCGAAACCAGGCGCTCCAATAAAAATTTTCCCTATCCCTCGCCTGAGCTGAACGGGATTATTGGGTCATACCTGCTTGAACATTTCCCAGACCTGATAGTGAACCTGGATCACCCCGGGTTTACACTTTCCATAGAAATCAGCAGTGAAAAGGCTTACCTTTACCTGGAACGAATCAAGGGCCCCGGGGGATTGCCGGCAGGCATCAGTGGAAAAGCCTTGCTTTTGCTCTCGGGCGGCATTGACAGCCCCGTTGCCGGCTGGCTGGCCATGAAGCGCGGCCTTGCCTTGGAAAGCCTGCATTTTCACAGCTTTCCCTTTACCAGCCAGCGTTCTCAACAAAAAGCAATCGATCTGTGCCGTAAACTAACTGAAGGCGCAGGCAATATCTGCCTGCACATGATCAACCTGGCTGAAATTCAGAAAGAAATAAAAGCAAAGTGCCCTGAAGATTTAGGGATTATCTTACTCAGAAGAATGATGCTTTGCCTGGCAGAAAAACTCAGTGCAGAGCGGGCTTTAAAAGCGCTTGTAACCGGCGAAAGCCTGGGACAGGTGGCAAGTCAGACCCTGGAGAGTATCGCAGTAACTGAAAAAGCAACCGATATGTTAATCTTAAGGCCTTTGCTCGGGATGGATAAAAAAGAAATTATCGACAGGGCAGTGCAAATTGAAACCTATGATATTTCCATCCGCCCTTACGAAGACTGTTGCACGCTTTTTTTACCCCGGAGCCCGGTCACCAAGCCGAAGCTTGAAGCGGTAGTAAACCAGGAACGCAAACTTGATCTCCATGAGTTAACCAGTAAAGCCTTAAAAAGCTTAGAAACAGTCGTGGTTAAAAGGCAGGTAACCTAACCCGGACATACCGGGGCCATAAAAATTGGATTAAAAAATATTCCCCTGGAAACCCTTTATATTCAAGTATTTCCGGGATAATAAATTTTTCCCAAATTTGCTCAGGATTTAAAGATTAAGAGCCTAAAAAGTTTTCAGCCGGGAGGCCATATCATCCTGGTTGGCCGCTTCCAGCAACACCTCGGGTCCCGGGAAACGGGCTTTCCCATCAGTAAGCCTTGAAAAGTAGAGGGCATCGGTGGGACACCAGTTCAGGCAGCGCAGGCAGTACATGCAATGATAAAGCCTGATCGGGTAGCTGTCTTCATCAAGTTCAATTAAGCCTTGCGGACACTGCATTACACAGGTCATACACTGAATACACTTTTCTTTGTGAATACCAAAACCAAATAAAAAGTGGTTCAGTAAAATATCAATTCCAAAGGAATAAAGAAACCGGTAGGGCAGGCCGAAAACAATACTTAAAGGGTTGGTAATGCGGTAAGCATCGGGAACATCCATTAAGATGTTATCTAAGTATTTTATAAAAAAATTAATCCTCTGCCTGGCCAGGGCACTTTTCCTGACTAAAAGACGCCCGGCGCTTAAAAGATCAAACTTTTTCATCATGATGGTGCTGGCCGAATAGACAAAACTTTGGTCTAAATGCCCGACATACTCAAAGCCTTTACCGGTTAAAACCTGCCTGGCAAAGTTTTCAAAATCGCCCTGGGCACCATCATGGGTAGCAAAAGAAAAGACTTTTTTCGAGTTTTTAAACTTGGGCAAGTCAAGTAAAAACCGGATCATAACCGGGGCCGGCCTGAAACCATAGACGGGCGAGCCAAATCCAACCAGGTCATAATCAGCCCATTCATCTTCCAGTTTTTTTAAAACAGAACTCTCATTAACGGTATTTAGCGCTTCCTGCAGGGTTAAGTAAGGCCAGGGATATTTACTCAAAGGCCTTTTAATCTCAGCCCTGATCGTATAAGGCAAAGCAACCGGTTTCTTTTGCCAGAGCACCGTTAAATCCGTTAATTCTTCCAGGTTTAATAAATCAACTTGATAACCGTTAACTTCCATTCTCTCCTGGATTAAGGAAGCAAAGTAACGGGTTATTCCGGTTGCGGAAAAATATATTAATAGGACTTTAATCACGATTACCACCCTCTAATAATATTATAGCTTAATTTTTCTATACTGAAAACTCTATTCCCATTACAACTAATAACTGTTATGATTACTAATGAGATAGATAGTAGTTTTAGGTAATATTATCAGGGCACACGGTAGCATTTACGAGGAGGTTATAGCGTTGTCAGCAAAAAATATCAAACCGAAAGGTTTAACAGTTATTTTAACTACCGGCTTACTATTAGGACTTTTTTTAAGCTTATATCATCTGGGTTGTGCAGGGCAAGAAAGCGGACCCTTCCCTTACCCTGATGGTGTTTATAAGGGAGAGTCAGATCTTTATGATTGAGAGGGCTACTTAAGGGTCCGGGTGACCCTGAAAAACAACTTTATTACAGCAGTGGAGTTTGAAGAAACCATCCGCGATGGAACGGTGCGTACCAAAGAAAACTGGCCCTATCAGTGGTGGCTTGAAGCACGCGAGGAATTGCCGGCAAGGGTAATCGAAGAGCAGCAATTAAATGTCGATACAGTGAGCGGTGCTACGGTAACCAGTATTCGTTTTAACCAGGCCATGGAGCGAATATTCGACTAGATCATTTAAAATTATTTCCAGTATGAGCCAGGCTTTGTCAAGGGATAAAACTGATCAATAGAAGCAAAATTAATTATACTTTGTTCCCTGCTCAACCCTTAAGCGGCAAGACATACAAAAGCACGGCAAAAAAGTGACATATACTGCCACCGAGGACAAAAAGATGCCAGATAGCATGCATTAGCAGTCGTTCCCTGCCAGCATAAAATATCATGCCCAGGGTATATGAAAGTCCGCCGGCGATTAATAAAATAATCCCGTTCGCAGGCAGGTTTGCTACCAGGTCCTGGATGGAGAACACTATTAGCCAGCCCATCAAGAGGTAAAACAGGGTAGATATAACAACATGCCTGTTGATAAAAAATATTTTATAGGCAATCCCGCTAAAAGCCAGGCCCCAGATAATACCAAAAATCACCCAGCCACCATGCTCTCGCAGGGTAACGAGAGTAAAGGGAGTATAAGTGCCAGCTATCAGCAAAAATATGGCCGAATGGTCTACTACCCGTAAAATGGTTTTCCAGCGCTGGTTTTGAATACCATGATAAAGGGTAGAGGCCAGGTACAATAAAACCAGGGTGGACCCATAAATACTAAAGCTTACAATATGCCAGGCGTTGCCATGACTTGCGGCAAAGACAATCAGTAATACCAGGGCTGCAATGGCAAGCAAAGTTCCAATACCGTGCGTTACGGTATTGGCAATTTCATTAATCTGGTTTACTCTTGCCCCGGGTTCTACGGTATTATTAATATTCTCAACTCCCTACTTTTAGCCGGATCGTTTTAATCGCAAGTTCAATTATCACTCTTCGGTTTTTAAAAATACCGGGATTACTGACAATTTCTTTTTAGTTTTGAAAAGTCCTTTTACAGCTTTTATTTCCCCCAGGTTGTGGTTATAAAGAATACCAGTAAACCCGTCTCGATGGCAATAACAGCAATTACAGGATTTATAAAAGGCCCCCAAAAGTATGGGAGCCTTTAAGTAAAATAGTTCTCTGGCGGGGACCTACTCTCCCGGGGGCTTTCGCCCCGAGTATCATCGGCGCAGGAGGGCTTAACTTCCGTGTTCGGGATGGGAACGGGTGTGGCCCCTCCGCTCTACCCACCAGAAACTTTATATTTTCAAAAACCAGTCCTGTTCTCTCAAAACTGCATAGTGGTGTTTTTGATTTCAAGAGTAAGTCCTCGACCGATTAGTACCGGTCCGCTAAAAACATTGCTGTTCTTACACTTCCGGCCTATCAACCAGGTATTCTTCCTGGGG